>JANMVS010000430.1:0-11668 GCA_031392885.1 Verrucomicrobiota bacterium | reverse complement strand
AAAAATGATCCCTCGGAAATTGGCCGCGACAGGCGTCTCGGCCTGTCGGTCTTTGGCGCGCGTGGGGTTGGCACCCACGAACCCGGCAGGCAGGTACGCCCGCCGCTACGGCCGAGAAAAAATCAGCCCGATGGTGGCTTGCGCGTTTGCGATTGCGCGATCAGCCTACAGATATGACTATATTATACCTGGATATTTAAAACACATGGTAACTTATTATAAGATTGGTATATAAATGGCGCTTTACAAGTACGACATAAGGGCTAGCTTGCAAGGGTGCCCTTCGAATTCGATTCGGCCAAGTCTGCTCGCGCCAAAGCTGACCCGAACCGGGGCATTGATTTCGCGGAAGCCCAGGCCCTTTGGCTTGATCAGAACCGCATTGAAGTACCGCTTCCTTTCAAACTTGAATCCCGCACTGCCGTCATCGGGAAAATCGGTCTGGAATTATGGACGGCAATTATCACTCAACGAGGCGAGAATATCCGCATTATCAGTGTGCGCCGAGCGCACCCCAAGGAGGAGAAAATCTATGAGCAAGAATGACACCATCACGAGCCAGGACGGTCGGGAAACGATCACGGCGAAGGAATTCGACCGTCGCTTTGAGGCCGGTAAGGACGTATCGAAGTTCATGGACCTGGCGAAAGCCCGGCGTCCGGGTCGGGAAGTTCAGCGGGTAAACGTTGATTTCCCCAAAACATTTCTAGCGGAGATCGACCGCGAAGCCGATCGCGTGGGTGTGCCCCGGCAGGCGTGGATCAAGACGGCAGTGGCGAGCGTCCTGAAGTAGGGCGGAGCGGCCCGCTCCGCCGCGGCGCACCGGGCCGGCGACGAGAGCGAAGCTTCGGCGGTGCGCCCTACCAGTGCTTCGCGCCGTAGTCTCAAAGCAGCCCGTAATTGGTATTACCTGTCAGCCATAGGCCGGGCGACGGCTGATCTCGATCCAATCCGTGCCATCCGTGGTAAAACTGTTCGGTGCAGGTTCGTCGGGATAACCCCGACCAACCTGCCTACAGGCACAGAGGCATGTAGCTACGCATGAATTTTTGTGCTTTTGGTGTTTTTCGTGGCCAACGTCCAAGCGCCTGACCGTCCAACCGTCTACCGTCCACCGTCTGAAACGGCTTGATTCACCAGCGCCACGGCCGCCGGGGTGAACTCCGTGATCGGATCATTCCCGCCGGCAGGAATTTCAATGAGCAGATTTTCCGCCCCAGCCTCGAGCCTGGCGATTTGGCTCACGGATTGCAGGGCGTTAAACGGCAGCACGGCGCGGGTGCGCTGACCTTCGTCCACCACCCGGATGCCGCGTACTTCCAGCCGACCTTCGCCATCGCGGGGATCGAACCGCAGGCTTTTGAGCGGCTTGTTCGGCAGCGGGAAGCGCAGGGTTTGCAGCCCTTGCTGGGGTTCGTAGTCCTGCCGGACGCTCTCGGCTTCGCTCACGCCGTCGCCGGTGTCCCAGAATAGCTGGGCGGTGGAGGGTTTGCTGCTGAGGAGATCCAGTTCCAGCTTCAGCCCGGAGGCTACGGGCAGGGGCACATACCGGGCATAGTGAACCGAATTTCTGATCAGCCCACGGTTGCCGACGAAGGCGAACATCACGGCGAGGCAGGCCATGAAGCCAACGTGAGCCGCCAGATCGCGCCAACCTGACTTACCGTCAGCTGATGCCACCACAGGATCGCGCACGCCGCTAGGTAGCTCAGCCGTCTGACTTTGTTGACTTTGCTTCCTTGGTGTAGAATCAAATGTTGGCCGATAGAAAGTGAACAGCACCGCGAGCAGCAGAATCAGCAGCATCATGGACAGATACCCGGTCGAGAGCAGACAGCGCAGCAGATTGCGATGATCCATGCCGACGGGGGTGATCGACGAGAACAGCTCGATGCGGGTGGAGGGATTGGTGGCGGTCGGCGTGGAAACCAGTTTCCAGCCCTCGGGCGTGGGGGCGATGGCGGCGATCTCATTCAGCGGTCGGAACAGGTCCCGGGTGAATCGCCGGATCTCCTCGCCGCGGCGGTTGATGATCCGCATCTGCCGGATGTTGAGTTCGCCTCCTTTCGCGGGAGGCAAGACCCTCATTTCCACGATCGGGGCATCCGGCATCGGAAAGGTGTAGGTGTAGGTCTGGGTGGTGGGGGAGATCGGGATGCGGATCGAGTCGATCGGCTGGTGCCCCTGCCGGGCCAGGTCGTACCAGATCTGCACCTCGCCGGTCACGTTGGCTGCGCAGGAGATTTCGAGGTAGTTGATGTCGGTGCCCGGCTCGTTGAGCGGATACCACTCCAGCGGGACTTCCTGGGGCAGGAGGAAGCCTGCGATGGCCAGGGCCAGGGCGAAGAGTCCGCGACCCCAGGTGGGCTGGAAGGCACTTGCGCCGGCAAGCGGTGGACGGTGGTCGGTCATGCTCGGTGGACGGTGGTCTGACACGGCAGACCCGCCGTCGCCCTGTGTGCTATGGCGAGGCAAGCGGTGGGCGGGGGACGTTGGGCGGTGGGCCCGCCTTCGCCTTGGAGGGGTTTCGGCAAGGCAATTGAAGGATACTGAAGGTCAAAGGGGCAGGCGGTAAGTGGCGACAATCTTGCGGCCGATCTGCCGGCGGCGCTCGGGGGCGACCCGACCAATGCGAGTGGTGATCTTGCGCCGGTCAACGGAGTAGAGATGGCCACAACTGAAAAGAGTGGGGTGGTCGAGTCCGTCGGCACCGTTGAGCGTGACGTGATACAGGCGCGGCTGGATAGCCGGCCGGCGGGTGCTGCCGTAGAGAACATTTATTTGCGGCTTGCTGGAGTCGGCGCAAAATTCGTCGCAGGTGATAACGACGGCAGGGTGCTCGTCTTCGTCATGGGGATTGATGCGAACACGGACAATGTCCCACTGGGTGATGTTCATAGGTCGTCTGGGCCGATGTCCGGGCCGGCCAGCTTGTCGAGTTGATAGTCCCATTTCGACAGTTTGAGCGAGCCGGGCGGAGGGTAGTCGATGGGCTCAAAGGCCGGCAAGGCATCGGACGGACGGAGGAACAGGCCGCCATCGCGCTCCTCGATTTCCAGCTTGGAGGAGGCCTTGAGCCGGAGGCGGCGGCGCATGGGCGCCGGCAGGACGATCTGGCCCTTGCTGGAGAGGGTGAGTTGCATGGCTTACTTTTTCCTACACGGCGGCAATTGTCAAGGGACGGTGGGCCCGCCTTCGCTCCGGAGGAGCTTTGGCGAGGCAAGCGGTGCGCGGTTAAGAATCAGTCAGTGTAAACTGTTGAACGGTGGCCGACGGCGACGACTACGACAATGAGGACGGATTTTTCGAGACGGCAGAGCAGTCGCCAATCCCGGACACGATAGCGCCAGAGGCCATGCTTGGAATTTCGCAGCGGCTTGCCGAATTGCGCCGGGTTCGGGCAGCCTTCAATGCGCTTTTCCAGCCAAGCCGTGATTTCGGCGCGAGCTCCGGGACCAAGCTGGTCGAGTTGACGGTCTGCGTCTTCGAGGATTTTAAACGACCAGGCCACCGAGAAATTCCTTGCGGGTAAGCAGTCGGGATTTGCCCGTCAGGTGCTTTTCCCAAGCGGCGTCCCCGAGGCGGGCGTCGCGTTCATCCTCGACGGATTCAAGGAGTGCAGCGGCAAGCCGTTCCAAGCGGGCCAGCTTGGTATCGTCCGAGGCTGGGGGCCCGGCCAGGGCAACGCGCTTGATGTAGGCAGAGGGGCTCAGCCCGCGCTTGCGGGCGAGGGTGGCAATCCGGCGTTTTTCAGCCGGGCTGAGGCGAATAGAGGTGGGAATTGTCGAGACGGCCATGCACTACAAGTGTAGTCGGCCGGGGCGGGAGTCAAGGCTTCTGCCTTCGCCGTCGCTCCGCTCCAGTTTAAGTGTAAAGTTGAAGTTTAAGTCGGTACGTTCGCTCCGCTCACCTCAGAAACTTCAACTTAAACTTATCACTTCAACTCGCGGCTGGCGGCTGGCTTTCTGCCAGCAACGCCCAGCAAGCTCAACCCCAGGCCGGCGGCCATTCCGATGCCCAAACCGGCGATGCCGGCCATCGCCAGCCCGCGGTAGAAGCTGTCGGTCTTGGTCTGCATCGTCACGCGGATGGCGTCGCCGTACTGCTGATGCTGATAATCCTCATAGGTGAGCCGGATGTCGTTAATCAGCTTCTCGTAAACCGTTTTCAGGTTGTCCAGTGATTTTTGGAACTGGGCGAAGGCTTCGGTTTTCTGCGAAGCATCGCTCTTGATGAAGGCCTGCATGTTATTTCTTTGATCCAGCAAGATGGCTTTTTCCGCTTGGATGCGACGGGTCTTCAGGCTCGCGTCCAGGGATTTCCGGACGAGGAAATTATTCGCATCATTGGCGAGAAGGGAATCCACCAACCCCTGGTCGACGACGGTGGCATCGGCGCGGGGCTGTCCGGCCTGGGTCTTCACGCCCAGCACGTAGTTTTGCATCCGCTCCTGGGTTTGTTTCAGGAGGGCCTGCACCACTTTTTCGCCCTCGACGGCCTCGTTTTCATCATCGCCGAGGGTTTTCAGGTAGTAGTCCAATTTCAACAGGGCGAGCTGGCGGTCCTTCGACAGCCCATTCTGCCGGATAAGTCCGAGGGTTTCATTCAGGCGAATTTGGGTGAAGAGCTGGCTCTGCTTGAGGAGATCGCTGAAGGAAAGCTGGCTGCGAGTTGAGCGGAAAGCCCGGCCGGTCTCAGTCATCAGGGTGAGAAACGTGGCGATATTCTGGCTCTCCTGATGCAGCACGAGTTCGTAATCAAAATAATCCGCCGCATCCAGGGATGCGAAGGCCTTGCCGAAGCTCAGCGGCAGGGAGACGTAGGTGCGCGTGAATTTTTCCTGATAGACGCTGACGATTTCGCTGACCAGCAACTCGCGCTGGCGCGGAGTCAGCGGATAGGAGCGCGGGAGCGAGAGGCTCACGGTATACTCGTCGGGCACATAGAGGCGGGGTGTCTGTCCGGAGGCGCGGAGTTTGTCGCGTTCCTTGATGATGCTGTCGGGAATAATGCCCTCAATGCTCAGGGCGGCGCGAATCTTGCTTTGGGTCTCTTCCGTCGCATCCAATCCTTTCCGCTTGAGGGCCTCGGCCACGATCTCGGGGGAGCGGAGGTCATCCGGCTGGAACTTGGACTTGTCGGGATACTCGCCCTTTTCGAAGCCGGCAAAGCTGAACCCGACGCGGGTGGAAGTGGTCATGGTCAGGAACGACCCGGACGCAAAGTAAGCGGTGGCCGCGATGGCCAAGCCGAGGGACGCGAGGCCGGCGATCAGCGGCAGGCCGCGCTTGAGCCGGCTGAAGATCTCGCCGAAATCGATGCTATCGTCTTCGAATTGCGGGTGGGAGGGGGAGCTATCGTTCATGAGGGAGGGGGTGACGGAGGACGGTGGATGGTGGACGGTGGACGTAGGACGGAGGACGGAGGACGGAGGACGGAGGGTTATTGGAGGAGAACCACTGATAGACACTAATCGGCTTTCATGATCAACCACGGACTGCGGATCAATGGTGAATGGCGCGTCAATGCACCACCTGTAGGTCGGGCTTTATTCGTGTTCGATGAAAATTACCGCTCAACTTTGGGGCAACAGTCTCGGCGTAAGAATCCCGGCGCCTGTTGCCCGCGATACCAACCTGGCGCACGGCTCCGTGGTTGATTTGCAGATCGAGGCCGGCCGCATCGTGCTCACGCCGCTGCGCCGCGTCAAACGCTTTGGCCTGAAATCGCTGCTCGGCAAAATTACGCCGGCCAACCTTCCGGCCGGTGACATTTGGGGCGTGCCCGTGGGCAAGGAGGTCTGGTGAATCCGCCCCAGACTCCTCGGCGGGGCGATCTCGTCTGGCTCGATTTCACCCCGCAAGCAGGGCACAAACAAGCCGGCCGCCGGCCCGCCCTGATTCTCTCGCCCGAGAGCTACAATCGAAAGACCGGACTCGCTCTGGCCTGTCCGATCACCAATCAGACCAAGGGCTATCCGTTCGAGGTGCCACTGCCGGTAGGGCTAACGATCACTGGGGTCGTGCTCTCTGATCACGTTAGAAGTATCGATTGGCGTGCCCGGCGGGCAGAACGCGCTGGCAAGGCCGGTGACGGCACCCTTGCGGAAGTCGCGGGCAAACTGACTGCCCTTATTGGCGAAGAATAAGCGCGCCACCTTCACTTGCGCGGCCTCCTGCGTGGCGGCCGCAGTCTGGATCACTGCCAGCCGGCCTGCAATTGAGCCAAAGATTGGGGAGCACCGATGAACCGCATGATTTTGGCATGCGAGGTCGGCGTCATGTTCTCGGTGTTGTGATTCAGTTCCTCGTAGAGTTTTTCGCCCGGACGAAGCCCCGTGAACTTGATCTCGATGTCGGTGTCAGGGTTCAGTCCGCTGAGTTCGATCAATTGGCGCGCCAGATCGACGATTTCCCTGGAAAATGCAGTTGAAACGCGGAGATCACGGAGGACGCAGAGTGAGAATGCTGATATTGCATCGCCAAAGCCATTCACCCGCCGGGTGAACTACAAGACCATCATGCTACAGCGCATATCTGCCTATTTTTGTGTTTCTTGTGCTTTTTGTGGCCATTCTGAACTCCGGAATTTAGGTTCCTGGGCTGGCCCATATCGAGCACGAAGATCTCGCCGCCCTCGCCCTTGCTGGTCAAATCGCCCTTCAGCTGGCCAGGGGATTATTCCATTTGAGCCCCTTGAACCGGGCGAAATCCGTGTCGGCCGTGTGAATCTCTGCGCCATATTCAAGGGCGAGGGCGGCGATCTGGGCATCACTGACCAAATTGCCTGCCGTGCCCGCGGCCTCCAGCAAAGCGCAGACAGCCGCAAAGTGCTTGGGGCCGGGGTAGAGCATCCGGACATTGGGCCGGTCGATCCATGCATGGACCCGCTTCGTGGCTTCCCCCACGGTCATGGGTCGGGTAAAAACCTTCGGATGGGTCGCCAGACGGAGGAAGCTGAAAACCACCACCGGGCACATCCCGACCGGTTCGTTGCCCGAAAGCAGTTTTGCCCACCATCGGGCCGAGGCCTTGTGAAACGGACTGTCGCTGTCGTAGGCGTAGAGCAGCAGATTGGCGTCGGGTATGATCATGGGGCGGCGCGGCGCAGCCGGCGCGTAGTGGCGGCGAACGCCTCCAGTTCGATTTCGTCCGCGAGGTCGTGCATCCGGGCTGGGTCGAGGCCCGCGCGCAGGCCCATGGCCTTGGCCTCGACCCGGAAGGGCTTGACCGGAACGGGTGGCGTCTGATGCGCCAGTCCGCGGCGCAGCGCGGCGTTCAGGGTCGCTTTCAACCCCTGTTTCTCCCCATGCATGGCCTGTCTGAGCAGCCGCTCCACATCAGGATCAACGGTCAAGGTGGTTCTCATACAAGACATCAAGATGCCAATAAAAGTCGGCGTCAAGATGATAGCCATGGACAGATCTGCGTCATCCGTGGTGAAAGATACCTTGGTTCTTTTTGTGATTTTAGCGCTTTTTGTGGCCAACCCTTCTGCGGTATTTATACCAATCGCCCTGTGCATTTTCTCTTTTCAGTGGGTAGGGCGCGGACTCCGCTCCGCGCATGTTTGATGAGGCGATAGTTAAACCCGCCGCCGTGGCGGCAGGAGGCAAGAGGATGGAGGCGAAAGGCGGGGGTTCTGAACAACGCCCACCGTCCACCGGGCTGCCGCCGGGGCCGCATCTCCAGCAAGCTTGCTTCCGGTTGTGGCATGGCGGGCACCTGCCTTTTTTGAAATTCACGTGGTTTCTGATTACCGGGCCACCGGATTATTGACCGCGGATACTGCAGGATTCAATCTGGATAAAACTCAGCATCAAGACAGATGGTTCGCATCCAATTCCCATTATCCAATTCCCATCCAGGTAATCCGTGGTTAAACTATTCCCCGTCTTACCTTCCGCCCACTGCTTGCCTCGCCATAGCTCTTGGAGCGACGGCGGGTCACTTTCAACTTCACTATCCCTCCTCGCCCTGGCGCGGCTTCAGGCCTGATATTTCGGCCAAAGCTTCAAGCCTTCCGCGGCGGCGGCGCGTCCTTGTCGCCGGTCATAGGTGACGAACCAAATCGCGCCGGATTCAAGGGCCTCGCCGATATGCAAGGCATCGAGCGAGCGCAGCCCCCGATGCTGGCGTAACAGATGGATGGCCCGGGCGAAAGTTCCCGGCCAGGCAGCGTCGGGACGCGCGAGGACCCCTCTCTCCAAGTCCAGGCTCAGGGTGGCACTGATGCGCGTGACGTCAACGGAGCTCAGATCCTTCTCCTCGCGCCGGCGTTCTAGGGCGTGGGTCAGCTCTAATTCGTGCAGGGATGAAAAGGGCAGGGGCGGGGCCTGGCGGCGGACAAAGGCGGCCAGCTCTGCGGTCTCCGGCTCCCGCACGTAGAGCTTCACCAAAGCACTGGTGTCGAGATAAAGCGCGAAAGCCATGGTCAATCCCGATCTGCGAGGATGGTGGCGCTGAGCGGCTGGCCCTTGATGTTGGCGGTGCGGACGACAAAGTCAGGCCAGTTGACCTTGGCGGTGGCCGGTTGCATGGGCACAAGCCGGGCAATGGTGCGGCGGCGGCGGGTGACGAGGACTTCCTGCCCCTGGTCCACGTGGCGCATGACGTCACTCAAGTGGTGCTGCATATGGCGAAGGGAGACGGATTTCATGTGCTTCAAAATGACGCACAAGCCTATGGTTCGTCAAGGAGAGAGAAGTCCCCCCTTGGATCCAACGTCTGATATTCCAAGGCTTTGGTGGGGCGAGTGCCCCCTCCGTACCCCTCCGTCGCCCGGGCCAGGGGGATGTCGCTCTTCGCCTTCGTGATGGGCGACTTCCTGAAGCCGCCGGTGGTGGAGGCGATCGATGCCTCCGGGTATCACGGCGTCGTGGGCGACCTGATCAAGGTGAGCGCCCGCGACGACTTCGAGGTCGCGTCGGTAAGCATCGTGATCCGCGACGCCGCCGATGCGGTCCTCGAACAAGGCCCGGCCGCCTTGGTCGGCGGTCAGTTGACCTATGCCACGACGGTGGCGGTGCCCGCCGGTGAAACGGTGACGATCGAGGCTGTGGCTACCGACCGGCCCGGGCACACCGGAGGAAAGAGGGTGACCTGGACCAACGCCTGATCCGTATCAGCCGAGCGTAACCACGAAGGACACAAAGGGATGAAGCTAGCTCCCCTCTGTTTCCTCCCTGCTTCTTGCTCCGTTGTCCCTGAACCGTGGTAACCCTCCTCTGCGCAGAACCTGCCGTCGGTGTTGCAACGCCGGCGGCTTTTCGCTTTTTACCGACTGTCACCCCGCAGCTCAGGCGGAGAGCTGGTCCTTGGCCATCTTCCAAGGGCGACGTCTACAGTTCGGTCCGGGTCGGGCGCGATTCGGGCTTGACCAATATCGACCTATGATAGATTAATATATCATGAATGCCAAGACCGCCACCGTGGCCGACCTCCGCAACAATTTCCGTCGCGTCTCCGCCTGGCTCGAAAACGGCGAGTCCGTTGAAATCATCAAGCGGGGCCGGCGCTTTGCCCGTCTGGTGCCCAGTGTGGCGGTGCCGCGCAAGACCGTCAAAGTGGACTTTGCCGCCCAATTGCGGGCCGTATGGGGCCGGAAGGTGTTTTCGGCGGAGGAGACCCGCGCGATGCGCGCCGCCGAGTTGGGCAGCCGGTCGTGAAGGCCTATCCGGACACCTCCTTCCTCTGTGCCCTTTACGTGCCGCAAAGCACGTCGGTCGCGGCCATCGCCTGCTATCAGCGAATGACGGGGCCACTCTGCGTCTCGGTCTTGTTGCTCGGCGAATTTCGTCAGTCGGTCCGATTCCAAATCTTCCGCCACAGCCGGGACTCGACCCAAGGCTACGCCCGCAAAACCGGTCTGGAAGCCCTGGCAAAGTTACAAGCCAACCTTGACGCTGGGGCTCTCGTCGTGATGTCGGCCGAATGGTCCGAAGTTCTCGCGCGCGCCGAGCAGATTTCATCCCAGCACACCCCGGGCGGCGGGCATCGCTATCTCGACATTCTGCATGTGGCGACGGCGCTGCAGCTCGGCGCGACCGAATTTCTCACCTTCGATGCCAACCAGCGCAAACTGGCGGCCGCCGCCGGCCTCACCGTGCCGTCGTTCGCGCCGGGCGGTTAACGGGGTGGGCTGAGGCGGGAGGTTCAGACCGCTGCATCCGTCTACCGGGTTAGCGCGGGAGCAACCGGCTGAGGCCGAGACGATCCTGAGCCTGGGCGAAGGGCACCGCCCGCCCGTTCTCCCTTCCTCCTCCTTTCTCCAGCGCGCATGCGCCTGCCCTGTCTCCGTGCTCTCGGTGCACTCCGTGTTAAAAATGCCCTGGTCGCCTGCGGCGCCGCCGAAGGCGGGTAAACCTTGGTCGGTGTCGGGCGTAAAGCCCGACCTACAACAATCCGTGCTGATCCGCGTGATCCGTGGTAAAAAGTCCTCCGTCCGACCGTCTGCTGTCCTCCGTCTATTGTACGCTGTTACCCCGCCTTTCACCCGTCCTCCTCGGCGGAGCAACCTTGCCTTCCTGCTCTCTCCCGCTAGACTTGAGTCCATGCCTGAGGTGCTTCGGATTCACGGCCACCGTTTTTTCTTCTTCAGTCGCGAGGGCACAGAGCCTCACCACATTCACGTGGAGCAGGCCGAGCGTTACGCCAAGTTCTGGCTCACGCCCATCGCGCTGGCCGAGTCACGCGGCTTCCGCAGTGCCGAACTCCGCGAACTGCACAATCTGATTGCGCAGCACCGCGAATCATTTATCACTGCTTGGGATGAGCATTTTAGCCAGTAAGCCGGTGGCCGATGCCGTGGACGTTTCGTTTACGGACGCCGAGCTCGTCGTCACCCTCGCCGATGCCCGCCGTGTTTCGGCTCCGCTCGAATGGTTTCCGCGCTTGCTGCGCGCCTCACCCGCGCAACGCGCCAACTGGCGTCTCATTGGTCGGGGTGTTGGAATCCACTGGGAGGATGTTGATGAAGACATCTCCGTGCGGAGCCTTTTGGCCATCTGATCGCTCCAAACGAATTGGCCGCCGGCTTGGCGCCATGCTGCAATCGGGCGACTGGTCCAGACCGCCCACCGCCTACCGACCTACCGCTTGCCTCGCCGTCTTGTCTCGCCGAAGTTTGACGCAGGCGGAAGCCAGGCGAAGGCGGGTCCACCGTTCCTGCCTGCCGTTGAGCGTTAAAAGTTGAGCGTTGAGAGTTCAACGTTGGAGCCCTTTCACTTTCCCCTGCTCCCTAAACCGTCCCCAACTGTGGCTGGTATTCCGGGACCAACCGCTGGATGGCCAGTTTCACCTGCGCTGCTTCCTGGGTGGCGGCCACTGCCTGTACCTCCGCCAAGCCGGCCTGCAATTGAGCCAAAGGTTGGGGGGCACCGATGAAACGCATGATCTTGGCATGTGACGTCGACGTCATATTCTCGGTGTTGTGGTTCAGTTCCTCGTAGAGTTTTTCACCCGGACGCAGGCCAGTGAATTTGATTTCAATGTCGGTATCGGGATTGAGCCCGCTGAGTTCGATCAGCTGGCGCGCGAGATCGACGATTTTCATGGGCTGGCCCATATCGAGGACGAAGATTTCGCCGCCTTCACCCAGGGTGGCGCTCTGCAGGACGAGGCCGACCGCCTCATTCACAGTCATGAAATAGCGCGTGACGTCCGGGTGG
>JANMVS010000409.1:0-3405 GCA_031392885.1 Verrucomicrobiota bacterium | reverse complement strand
ACTCGGGGCCGTTCGCGGCCTTGAAGGCCAGCGCGGCCACGGCGAAGCAGGCGATGAGATAAATCCAGATGCTGCCCCAGGCGATAAACCCCATCCCCGCGAGCCCTGAGTGCTTCGCTGCTCCGTCCTCAATCCAGTTTCCTATCAGTAATCCTGTCGCCCCGACCATTTGCCAGTTCCGCAAAAAAGCTGGAATTCGGGAACAATGTTCCTAAAACCGCCCGAAGTTCCTAAAGCTGGCTCTAAATTCCTAAATCTCCGCCTTAGGATCTTAAGCGACGCATTCTTTTCGTCGTCCTGAGATGAGGGGTATCAAGGCATACCCGAGTAAGAGCCCCTCGTATAAGCGATTCTTTCCCTTCTGGCGGGCAGCCCCGTTGACGATCTCCGTGCTTCCCTCCCGCCTCACGGAATTTTCCGTAGGTCTTAAGTTTTATCGCAAGCATTCAGGTCGCGGCCCGGTTGGGGCTGATCCAAACTGGAGAACGATGATCAAACGCCCCCTCTGGCGCCTCGCACTCGCGCTCGCCTTCGCTCCGTTGGCTTCCGCCGTCCCGTATCAAATCCAACATCTGGAGCCGCTCAACTGGTGGGTTGGGATGAAGCATCCGCAGCTGCAGTTGATGGTGCATGGCGAAAGGATCTCCGAGCTGACCCCTGAGATTAACCATCCCGGCGTCACCCTCGTCGGCACCCAGCGGACCGGCCGCGCCAACTTCCTCTTCCTCGACCTCCTCATCACCCCCGACGCCGCGCCCGGGTCGTTCGAGATCCGGTTCAAGCGGGGCGACACCGTGGTCACGAGCGCCACCTACCGGCTGGACGCCCGCCGGAAGGATTCCGCCGACCGCCGGGGTTTCGACTCCAGCGACGCCATCTACCTGCTCGTCCCCGACCGCTTCGCCAATGGCGATCCAACCAACGACAGCCAGCCGGGCCTGGCGGAAACGGCGAACCGCGCCAACCAGAACGGCCGTCACGGTGGCGACCTAAAGGGGATGTGCGAGCATCTTGCCTACATTTCCAATCTGGGTTTCACCATGATCTGGCCCACGCCCCTGCTGGAAAACAACCAGGAGCATTACTCTTATCACGGCTACTCTATCACCGACAATTACCGCGTCGACCCGCGCTTCGGCACGAACGACGATTACCGCGATTACGTCCGCGCCTCCCGCGCGCACCACATGGGCGTCATCCAGGACATCGTGCTCAACCACATCGGCACCGGACATTGGTGGCTGAAGGACCCGCCCGCCACCGACTGGCTGAACCACCCGGGGGGCTTCGTGCCGACCAACAACCAGCACACGACCGTGCCCGACATCCACGCGGCGCCCGAGGAGCGCGAGCGGTTCCTCGACGGTTGGTTCGTCGAAACGATGCCCGACCTCAACCAGCGCAATCCGCTCGTCGCGCGTTATCTGATCCAAAACACCCTGTGGTGGATCGAATATGCCGACCTCTCCGGCGTGCGCGAGGACACCTACTCCTACGCCGACCCGCAGTTTCTCGCCCGCTGGAGCAACGCCGTGATGGAGGAGTATCCCCGCTTCAACATCGTCGGCGAGGAAATGGACTCCGAGCCCTACCTCGTCGCCTACTGGCAGAAAGGCGTGAAGAATCGGGACGGCTACGCCTCCGGTCTGCCCAGCTTGATGGACTTCCCGGTCGTCGACCTAATGCCCGCGGTGCTCAACGAGGACGAGACCGAGACCACCGGCCTGATCCGACTCTACGACGCGATTGCGGCCGATTTCCTCTACGCCGATCCGATGAAGCTCATGGTTTTCCCCGACAACCACGACCGCCCACGGCTCTACTCCCGGCTCCACGAAAATCTCGATCTACTGGAAACCTCGCTGCTCTTCACCGCGACAACCCGCGGCATCCCCCAGTATTTCTACGGCACCGAGGTATTGATCACGAGCCCAATCGAGCGCACCGACGGCCTCCTGCGCGCCGACATGCCGGGCGGCTGGCCGGGAGACCGCGTCAACGCCTTCACCGGTGCGGGCCTCACCACGAAACAGCAGGAGGCACAGGACTACCTCCGCAAGCTCCTCCACTGGCGCCAGACCTGCACCGCCGTCACCTCCGGCAAGCTGCTTCACTACATCCCTCAGCACGGTCTTTACGTCTATTTCCGCTACGATGAGAAACAGACCGTGATGGTCGTGCTCAACAAAAGCCGGAACGACACCGACCTCGATCTCACGCGCTTTCGGCCGATGCTGAAAGCCGCGAAGGCCGGACGGAATGTGCTGACCGACGAGCGGGTTGATCTGACTTCGCCCCTGCACCTTTCCGCACTGAAATCAGTCGCGATCGAATTCTGACCGGGCCAGGAGGGCAAGCCGACCCCAAAGTCAGGTCGCGTAGCTTGCGACCGGGAATTCGTTGTCCGGTTTCAGGCTATAGCCCGGTTTCAGGCGGATAGGGCGACGTGAAAACGGGTAGACTGGGGGCCATTGTAAGAAACCACTACTCATGCCGACCGGAATGCTTGTGTTCTGCAAATGAGCATCAACCCATGCCAACAATGGTTGAACTCATGCCGACGGATTCCCAGCATAGAATTTGCGTGCTACCAGTCGGGCTGCTGCGTCACGTGTCGGCTGATGTGCTCTCCGCTGGCAGGGATAACCGGCCATCTCACGGTTCCACCAACAGAGTGTCCTGACGACCGAGCGCCATTTTCTTAGGGACTTTCTTACGATGGACAGAGACAAGCAGTTCCCATCAGATGTAGGAACTTAGCCGCTTTTCGTGCAGTTTGGCTTAGGAACATTGTTCCCAAGGTCCAAAAGCCGGTGCGGGTTGCGCACCGGCCGGGAAAGACAGTTGAACAGGCTTACTTGCCTGGCTTGATAAATAAGCTTTTTTATCCTTTGGCGAAGGCGTTTGATGTGATTGCAATGAAACAACAGGGTTCTGGCGAAAATTGGTTTGAAAAAGCTTGGGTGGGCGGACGTGACGGCCCAATCAACCGGTTTATCCAAGCAGTTTCAAAGGTCCATGACTGGATGAATGGATGGGGGTATGATCACTCTACGGGGCTCTTCCTTTCGCGAGGAAACTTCTATGATTCGTTATTCAGCACTTATAGCTGGGCTGCTATGCCTCCTGCGGCTGTCTACACAGCAATCGCTAATGACCCGGCAGGTGTGTTGATTGCGACGCGGGGCGGAGAGGGGGCCGGAGAGAGTCAGGCTTTGCAGTTTGTGGTCATACCACCGTTGCGGTGCAGTTAGGACAGGGGTCGCCACGGTCTCCAGGTTCATCCGACAGCCGAACCCGAGATTGACCACCGGCTCCGGCTGAGTAGTTTCCCCTCATGACCCTCGCCCATTTCCCCGAACTGACCAAGCTGCCCAAGCGGCAGCGAATGAAGCTGGCCGAGGA
>JANMVS010000376.1:0-4268 GCA_031392885.1 Verrucomicrobiota bacterium | reverse complement strand
GGGTTTGGCCCCGGTGGCCAGAAGATTGTGCGCGGCGCGACCGAAGGCCTAGCCCGCATATTTCACACTCGTCACGAAATTTTGGCGGTGCTCGACGACTCTCAGCCCGCGTGTGTCCGGGACCTGGTCGGTCATGCGGGCTGAAACAACCCCGACTTGTCGGGGTTGTCTTAGCCCGGATATCCCGAGCAGCCGTGAATGCGGAAAAAGATTTGGCACCGGGTGTGGTATTGGTTGCGAGCAGAGTGTGAAATATCCGGGCTAGCGCACGGCCGATGGATCGAAATGCGGGTTGTGGATCAGGCCGATGATGTTGCCAAAGGGATCGAGGACGCTCGCGACCTTGATGCCGTCGCCGACTTCCTTCGGGGCCTGCACCGGCCGGGCGCCGAACGCGAGGAAGTGCGCATAGGTGGCGTCGATATCGTCCACCCCCCAGTATGCCTGCACGCCACCGGACACGATAGGGACCGCCGCATCCGGATCGAGGCCCAGTTCAAAGCCGCCGATCTGGAAGCCAACATAGATCACAAACGGAAGGTCGGGCTATATGCGGATTTCAATTGGACAGGCAAAGCACATCGGACTTTAATGCCCGTTCAACCCCCTATGAAAATCCCCGTCGTTTCCGTGCTTGGATTCCTTTTCACCGCTTCGGTCGCATTGCACAGCGCGCCCGATCCCAACTGGCTGGGCCACGACCGCGAACGCCCGCAGCCCGTCGTGGTCACTCCGGGCACCTTCAGTTCGCAGGAGCAGCCGGGTGTGCCACCGTCCGACGCGACCGTGCTGTTTGACGGCAAGGACAACTCGCAATGGGTCGCGATGGATGGAAACCCGACCAAGTGGATCGTCAAGAACGGGGCTCTCGAATGCGTCCCGGGCAGTGGCTACGTGCGCACGCTCCAGTCGTTCGGGGACTGCCAGTTGCACCTCGAATGGGCCACGCCTACCCCGCCGCAGGGTGACAGTCAGGGCCGCGGCAACAGCGGCGTGTTTTTTGGTTTTAATCGATATGAAATCCAGGTGCTGGACTCCTACGGGAACAAGACCTACGCGGACGGATCGGCCGCTTCGATCTACGGCCAATACCCCCCGCTCGTGAATGTCTCGCTACCGCCGGGCAAGTGGCAGACCTACGACCTGATTTGGACCGCCCCCCGCTTCGACGCGGAAGGCAAGCTCGGCTCGAAGGCATATGTGACCGTGCTGCACAACGGCGTGCTCGTGCAGAACAACGTGGAATTCACGGGCCCGGATCCTTGGATCGGGCGGCCGCCCTACTCGATGCACCCCGAGCGTCTGCCGATCGCATTCCAGGACCACGGCAATCCCGTGCGCTATCGCAACATCTGGGTGCGTGAATTGGGCCAGCACCGGCACCGGGAATTCATGCTGCCGGATGCGCTGCTCGACTCGTATGCCGGCACTTACGGAAAGGGAAAAAAAACCGACCTGAGAATCCGCCGGCTGCCCGACGGGCTGCTGACCTTCACGCTGGCGGACGCGGAGGTTGTCTTGCATGCGGAATCGCCCACCAAATTCTATGCGCTGACGACGGATGTGCAATGTGAGTTCGATTTCTCCGGTGCGGCGGGAAAGGTCGCCATCACCGTCGGGGAGGACTTCTCGCACGCCATGAAGCTGGATCGCCTGTCACCGTAGTCACCGAGCAGCCGGGATTCCCTCGATCGGCTGGTTGACGGTCCGCGCGGATCCCGGTATCGCTTGGCGCACATCCCCCATCGATCCCCCATGTCCGCTTCCCCTGCAAATAACCTTCCGGCCCCGGCCGCACTGTCCGGCCCTGATCGCGAAACCGAGTGGCTGGCCAAAACCTACCAGCCCGGTGCGACCAACCTCACGGTGCGGGCGGTGGTCGTGGGCATGCTGATCGGCGGGGCGATGTGCCTCTCCAATCTCTACGTTTTCTTCAAGACCGGTTGGAGCATGGGCGTCACGCTCACCGCCTGCATTTTGGGTTTCGGCGTGTTCCAGCTCCTGCAAGCGGCCCGCCTGGTCAGGCAACCGCTCGGAGTCCTCGAGAACAACGCCCTGACCACCGTGGCTTCCGGCGCGGGTTACATGACGGGTGGCGGCAACATGGCGGCATTCGGCGCGCTGCTGATGGTCACCACCCTGCGCCCTGATCCGCTCTGGATGATCGCGTGGTTTGCGTTGATCGCGGCCCTCGGGGTTTTTGCCGCGATTCCGATCAAGCGGCAGCTCATCAATCAGGAGGGGCTGGCCTTTCCGACCGGCACCGCCACCGCCGAGACCATTCGCTCCATTCATGATGCCGCGGCCGGCGGGGGCGCCAGCAAGGCCACCTGGCTCGCCGGGTCGGCGGTTTTTGCCGCCATCCTCACCTGGTTGCGCGACGCGTGGCATGTCATTCCCGGCACCATCGGGCTGCCGGTCATGCTCGCCGGCCGGTCGCTGGCGGAGTGGACGCTATCGCTGAAGGCCGAGGTCGTGCTGATCGGCGGCGGCGCGTTGATGAGTTTCCGCACGGGTTGGTCGCTCTTGCTCGGTGGCGTGCTCACCTACGCCTTGCTGGCGCCGGCGCTGGTGGCGCAAGGCATCATCACCACGGTGAGCTACAAAGGCATCGTGGCCTGGACGCTCTGGCCGGGCGCCGCCATTTTGGTCGCGTCGGGCCTCACCTCGTTTGCGATCGATTACAAGAGCGTGGCCCGGTCCTTCAACGGGCTGGCGCGCATTTTTGGCCAAGGAAAACCCCCGGACACCGGCATTGCCGCAGTGGAGTGTCCCGAGTGGTGGTTTCCGGCTGGCTTCGTGGTGCTCACCCCCGGCGTGGTCGCGCTCATGGTCTGGCTGTTTCAGATTCCGCTCTGGGCCGGGCTCATCGCCGTGCCGCTCGCGGTGGTGATGGGTTTCGTCGCCGCGCGCGTCACGGGCGAGACCGATGTCACTCCGACCAAGGCCCTCGGACCGGTCACCCAGATGATCTTTGGCTTCCTCACGCCCGGCAATCTCTCCGGCAATATCATGGCGGCCAATGTCACCGGTGGCATCGGGCTGCACGCGGCGGACCTGTTGACCACGCTGAAGACGGGCTGGCTGCTGGGCGCCAAGCCGCGGCACCAGCTTTACGCGCAATTGTTCGGGGTCGTGGCCGGCGCCCTCGTCGTGGTGCCCGCCTTCAATCTGATTTTGCCCGACCCCAGTGTGCTCGGCGGCGAGGTCTGGCCGGCGCCAGCCTGCGTGGTGTGGGCGGGCGTGTCCAAGGCGTTTTCCGGCGGCTTGGGCGCCCTGCACGCCACGTCGCGGGTGGCGATCATGGCTGGCCTCGCGCTCGGCGTGGCGCTGGCCCTGTTGGAAAAATTTGCGCCGCGGCGGCTGCGGCCGCTTCTGCCGTCGCCGGCGGGGCTCGGCATCGCCCTGGTTATTCCCGGCAGCAATTGCATCGCCATGTTCCTGGGCGCGGCGGTGGCCGAATGGTTGCGGCGCACGTGGCCCGGCCTCGCGGAGAAGACGGTGGTGCCCGTGGCCTCCGGTTTCATCGCCGGCGAAAGCCTCATGGGCATTCTCATCGCTGTGCTGATCGTCACGGGCGTGCTGGCGAAGTGACGCCGTCCGCCCGGGCCCGTCCGCTTGCCACCGGCCCGGAATAAGGAATTAGGGACAGGTCAAAAATGGGGTGACAAGGGTCATTCCGGCAAGATCTGGAATATGGACAAGAGTGGTCATGACCGACTCATGGCTTTGCCGGGGGTCAGGCACGATGAAGTCAGCGGTGCGGCTGCTCGGGTCCGCCATTTGTACTTAGCGTAGCCCGTAGCCGAACTCATGATCCTGGCACAGCATCCCTTTGGCCGGCCAAAGAGGCAGCTAACTTTGCTCAACCGAGTGCGTCGCGTCGCAGGCCCCGCAGCGTCGCCAGGTCGCCCCAGTCGGTGAATGCGGGCAGCGAGCGCGGGGCCGTTCGCTCCCGTCGGCCGGTGCGTTGCCGATACCGGGCCAGGTGGGTGGCGACAAAGGCCTGACTCCCCAACACCGCTCCGTCGCTGAAGTAACGCAGGCGACAGCGCAGCACGTCGGCCAGGGGCAGTTTGCCTCCCTCGCGCAGCACCCGGTGGAAATCCTCCTGAGTGATGGCGTGTTTGGGTTCGCGAGTTTCTGCACCGGTGCCAAAGAGCCATTGTCGGTAGGCGGACTGGGCCTCGTTCCAGTCCGTCAATCCGGTTACCGCCATGATGCTGCGCCGGGCTTGTTCATTGCCCGCCACGGCTTCGGCGTAGCCG
>JANMVS010000349.1:0-2340 GCA_031392885.1 Verrucomicrobiota bacterium | reverse complement strand
GCCCGCGCATGGGCCGGCGCGGGCATTTTACCAACATCCCAACCTGCCCACAGCCCGCGCTGGCAAGCCTCCGAAGCATTTTACGATTCCGGTTAACAACTCTGGCCTTGGCAATGTCCTCAATAGAGGGCGCGGGGTCAGTGTCTACTGCGACCTGCAGCCGCCCAACAACTGGCCCGAACACCAGCACCCCACCGCCCAAATCGTCGTCGCCCTCGATCCCGTCGAGGCGGTCATGAAGTGGGGTCACGCCGGCTGCATATTGTCCGAAACGAGCACCGCTCCCCACGTCTGGATCGTTCCGCCCAACACGCCACACACGGTCGAATGGAAGGGCACGGCCGCCATGCTGGTGCTCTACGTCGAGCGCAGCTACATCCGCGAAGAGTGCGGCTGCGATCTGGCGGACGGTGCGCTGCTCTCCCTGGCCCCGCTGGCCCGGCAGGACTACCTGGTCACCCGTCTGTGCCGGAAATTCCACGATTTCTGCCACCGCAAAAGGTCGCTGTCGGGACTCCTCGCGGTCGCCGGAGGCACTCTGCTCGCCGCCCTGCTCCTCAAAGCCCACCTCAGCCGCGCCGCGCTCCGTCCGTCTCAGCCGGCGGGACTGGCGGAAAAGAGACTGCAACGCGTCACCGCCTACGTCGACGCGCATCTCCGGGATCCGCTTTCCCGCGCGCTGCTCGCGCAGGTGGGCGGCCTGACCGAATACCACTTCAGCCGGATGTTCAAGGTCTCGACCGGGATGCCGCCCATGAAATACGTCTGGCGCTGCCGGATTCACAAAGCCCGTCAACTCCTTGAGACTCGCAAGTGGAAGGTTGTGGCCGCTGCCGCCGAAGCCGGCTTCTGCGACCAGAGCCACCTTGACCGCCAGTTCCGGAAGGCGTTCGGCTGCTCGCCCGGCTCCGTCATCCCGCGCCCGCGCGCTTCGTGAATTCAGTGGAGCTTCCGCGCCTTCCGCTGGGCCGCGGCCAGCAATTCGGCCAGGTCCAGTTTCATCGCCGCCGCCATCCGCAGGAGCGTGTCGAGCGTCGGATTCCGCAACCCGCGTTCGACGTAACTGACCATCTGCTGGGAGAGCCCGGCGCGCTCGGCCACCGCGCTCATGGACAGTTGCCGGCGCTTCCGTTCCTTCCTCAACAATTCTGCTACGCGCGAGGCAATTGTCTGCAGGTGTTTTTGGTCGAGCACGGACTCAAGCTAAGACGACAAACGCTTTGACAGCGCATCTCACTATAGTGAGAGTCATCGTTCGTGGATACGAACTTCCGCTCCCGCATCCGACGGTCGAAGCGCGGGGTGCGCTGCACGTTCGATTCCTCCGCCGGGCACCGCCGGGGTTTCCGCTACCTGGCGATTCAGATTCCAGAGCCTGGGGTGGAAGGCGACTTGCTCGCGACCGCCACCGTTTGTCTTGGACCGTCTGCCGGGGAATCAGGCCGTGGTCCGGCCGGGATTCTGATCAGATTCCCAGTCGCCTGGTATGCGCAGCATCGCCATGCGGCAGCGACGAATACCGTGCGGTCCCTCGCCAGCTACCGGGCTCGCGAGCCGTTGATATTGGATTTTGTGACCTTGCTGCTGCAGCCCGGTCATTCTCGCACCCTGATCGAAAGCGCAGCGGTGGCACTCGTTTGCTGTGTTCTGCAAGCCGAGGCGGATCTCGCGCCCCTCCGGCCGGGGAAGGCGCGCTCGCCGCGGTAGCCAGACCGCACCGGCGTCCATAAATTGAGCGCACGGGCACACAATGCACGGCGGCCCGGGTGTGCTAGGGTCAGTCCGTTACAAGTCCCACCGCGGGACCATCCCCGCCTCGCGTTCTCAAATCGACCCCGCCACGGCTTCGCCGTGGACACCAACCAACCCCTGCCCCAGGCACCCCCGCCCCACTCAAGTCCAACTCAACGTTCCGCTTCCCGCGGCTGACTACCGAATATATGTCTCGGCCGCCCGTAAGCTCCGACGCATCATGGGGCGCAAGGCCCCCGACGCCCTGAACCTCGTTAAATTCAGCCTGCAGGGCCGCGACGCCACCGGCGTCGCCGACGACTACCTCGATTCGGTCCGCTGGCCCCATGCGGCGGGCCGCATGGTATCGCTGCGCCGGCCGGCCAAACCCACCCGGCGCATTCCACGTATGGTGGCGCGCGCCCCTCTCACCGGAATCGAGCCCAGGCTCCCCGCTGGCCGCATGAGGCCGCTGGCGGACCCCAGCCGAAACTAGCTGGGCGCCGGAGACCCTGTTTTGTCTTCGCACTCCGTGGCGTGTGTTGTGCCCGAGTGCGGGGGTCAACCAGGCGGGCCACCTGGCCGGGCCGGGAACAGCTCTCGTTCAGG
>JANMVS010000306.1:0-21857 GCA_031392885.1 Verrucomicrobiota bacterium | reverse complement strand
GAAAATCGCCTGCCAGCAGGCTCCTACAAGAGAACTCCCTGGCGGTGGCATTTTTCACGGCGTTGCTCTGGCTGTTACACCCTTTGCAGACGTCAGCGGTGACTTATATCGTGCAGCGGGCGGAGTCGCTGATGGGCCTTTGTTATCTGCTGACCCTTTATGGATTCATTCGCAGTGCGGCGGCGGCACGGCGGCCTGGCCGCTGGTACGTACTATCGTTCACGGCTTGCCTGCTCGGCATGGCGAGCAAGGAGGTGATGGTGTCGGCGCCGCTGATGGTTCTCCTCTATGACCGCACGTTTGTCGCGGGGTCTTTCCGGGAAGCGTGGCGCCGCCGGTGGGGCTACTATCTGGGATTGGCGGCGACCTGGCTGTTGTTGATTTATCTGGTGACCGGCACGGCGGGCCGCGGGGGCACGGCCGGTTTTGGAACCACGGTCACCTCCTGGAGCTACCTGCTGACCCAGGGCCGCGCGGTGGTGCACTATCTGCGCCTCGTCCTCTGGCCCGATCCGCTGATCTTCGATTACGGCACGGCGACGGTCGGGCGTCTCGCGGAAGTCTGGCTGCAAGGGTGCCTGCTGATCGCACTCGGGGCGGGCACGCTGGTGGCAGTGGTGCGGCGATCCGTGTGGGGATTTCTCGGGGCGTGGTTCTTCATGATTTTGGCGCCGAGTTCCAGCGTGGTGCCCGTAGCTTCACAAACGATGGCCGAGCATCGCATGTATCTGCCGTTGGTGGCGGTGCTGGGTTTGCTGGTCACCGGGCTGTACGGGTGGCTGGGGCGCCGCAGTTTCTTCGTCTGCGGCATCTTGGCGCTGGGTTGCGGCTGGCTTACGGCGCTGCGCAATGTCGATTATCGCAGCGATCTCGCGTTGTGGACCGACACGGTTGCCCAGCAGCCGGCGAACGGACGCGCCCACAACAATCTGGGGAAGGCCGTCTTCGCCGCCGGCCAACCCGCGGCCGCGCTGGGGCACTATGAGGCAGCGATCCGGCTGCAGCCGGCCATGCCGGAACCTTATTACAATCTCGGGCTGGCGCTGGCGCTCTTGCACCGGCCGGCCGAGGCGATCAATCGGTATGAGGCCGCTTTGCAGCTGCAGCCCAATTATCCCGAGGCGCACAACAACCTGGGCAATGCCTTGCTCGATAGCGGTCGGTTGGTCGAAGCCGGCCGGCATTATGAGGAGGCGCTGCGGCTCAGACCAAACTTTGCCGAGGCGCATAGCAATCTGGCCAATGTCTGGCTGGAGCAGGGGCGCACCGTCGAAGCCATCGGGCAAGGGGAGGAAGCCGTGCGGCTTGATCCCCGCTCCGCCGAGGCGCGCTTCAACCTGGGCAATGCCCTCGCCCAAGCCGGCCAATTGCAACTGGCCCTGGTCCAATATGCGGCCGCTTTGCGGCTCCAGCCCGATTATGCCGACGTCTGCAACAATCTGGGCAATGTCCTGATTGGGCTCGAACGTCTGCCGGAAGCCATCGTTCGATACGAGCAGGCGTTGCAACTCAAGCCCGATTTCATCGATCCGCGCCGCAACCTGGCCGGGGTCCTGACCCACTTGGGCCGGGTACCCGAAGCCATCGCGCACTACCGCTTGCTGGTCCAGTTGCGGCCCGGTGACGAGGAAGCCCGGGCCGAGTTGTCGCGGTTGCAGGCGCTGGCGCGACCCTGATTTCTCCCTCGCGCCTGGTTTCGGGCCTGTCTGTCTGTTGTTCATGTGCGCTGCCTATCCCCCCCGCGAAGAACTGGCCAACCGTCTCACCCACGGTCTGGGGGCGGCACTCAGTGTGGCGGGACTGGGGCTGCTGGTGGTTTTTTCCGCCCGCTACGGCGATGCTTGGCAGGTGGTGAGCACCGCCATCTTTGGCACCACGCTCGTGCTGCTCTATACCTCTTCGACGCTTTATCATAGTTCTCGGGACGATCGTCGCAAGGTGTTGCTCCAAAAATTCGATCATGCCGCGATCTTTCTCCTCATCGCCGGCAGCTACACTCCGTTTTTGCTGGTGACGTTGCGCGGGCCGTGGGGCTGGAGCCTGTTCGGCGTGGTGTGGGGGCTGGCGATCATCGGGGTGGCGCTTAAATTCTGGTTCGCCGGGCGCTTTCGCGTGGTCTCAACGCTGATCTACATTGGCATGGGCTGGTTGGTGATGGTGGCCATCAAGCCTCTCATGGCAGCACTGCCGGCCGGTGGGCTGAAACTGTTGATTGCGGGTGGACTGTGCTACACGGGGGGCACGGTTTTTTATCTCTGGAAACGGCTGCCGTACCAGCATGCGATCTGGCATCTCTTTGTCCTCGCCGGCAGTGCCTGCCACTGGGTCGCGGTGTTTTTCTATGTGGTGTCGGGTGTGCGGTGATGCCGTGGGACGCCTTCCCACGGCGAGGTCGCCGTGGCTCCAGCGAGCAGCAGGCTGGAACGCGGGTGACCCCGCCCGCGGGTTTGCTGCGGCAAACAGCGGTGCCGCGAACCATCGCGGCGTAAAGCCGCGCCGATAATTTTCATTCTGCCCGACATCCCGTCGGGTTGGCATTTGCGTTCGGCCGGCGGCGGCCGTAACTTTCCCAGACTTGGCCAACGCGCCTCCGCTTATGAATGCCACGCTCGACACTTTTTTGCACAAACTGCCGGTGCTGGCGGGGCTCGACGAGGCGGCGCTCCAGTTTCTAGGCGGTATGGCCGGCGAGGAGCAGTATGCCGCCGGCGCTGTCATCGTGCGCGAGGGCGAACTGGGCGACCGCATCTGCTTCGTCTGCGAAGGTTGCGTGCGGATCATAAAGAATCACGAAACCGGTGAACCGGTCGTCCTGGCCGAGATGAAGCCCGGGGATTATTTCGGAGAAATGAGCCTGGTCGAGAGTGTCACCCGCTCGGCGACGGTGCTGGCGGTCGAGCCGACGCGGGTCTTCACCCTGAAGGGCGGAAATTTCTACAAACTGTACCGGCAGCGGCCCGGGCAATACGGCATCGTCATGCTGAACATCGCGCGCGATCTCGCCCGTCGGCTGCGTTGCCTGGACGAAAAATTCGTCGCGCAGTCGCACTAAGCCACTGAATCGGGCAAGAAACCACCCGGGAGAAATCCAGCGGTCCTCTGCGGATTTCGCGGCCCTTTGCGTTGGGTTTGCAAATGGCGGGCCGGTTTGCAAACTGCGGCCAATGAATATCGCAATCATTGGGGCGGGCAATGTCGGGGGGGCGCTCGGCAAGGGCTGGGCTAAGGCGGGGCACACCATTATTTTCGGCGTGCGCGACCCGGTCGCGGGCAAAACCAAGCCGCCGATCCTCGAGATTGGCCGCGCGGCGTCATCGCTGGCGGTGCCCGATGCGGTGCGCCAGGCGGCGGTGATCGTTCTGGCCACGCCGTGGAACGCGGTGCCGGAAGTCATCAAGGCCATGGGCGAGGTGCGGGGCAAAATCATCATCGATTGCACCAATCCCCTGTTTCTCAACGCGGAGGGCAGCTTGAGCCTCGCGGTGGGTTCGACCACCTCCGGCGCCGAAGAGATCGCCCAGTTGGCGCCCGGCGCGCGGGTCGCCAAGGCCTTCAACACCTATGGTTGGGAGAATTTTGCCGATGCCAGCTACCCCGGCTATGGGGCGGCGAAGCCGGTGATGTTTTACTGCAGCGACGATGAGGAGGCGAAGGAGATCGTGGAGAAGCTGGCCGCCGACCTCGGGTTTGAACCGGTGGACACCGGCGGGCTGGGCATGGCCCGCAGCCTCGAGCCGCTGGCGCTGCTGTGGATCCGGCTGGCCATGCGCCGTGGCCGCAACCCGAACTTCACCTGGGCGATGCTGAAGCGCTAGCCCGGATATTTCACCCTCTCCTCGCAACCGAAACCACACCCGGTGCCAAATCTATTTCCGCATTCACGGCTGCTCGGGATATCCGGGCTAGGCCGGTGTTAATCGCGCTGCACAAGCCATACGGCGTCCTCTCCCAGTTCACGCCCGAGCCTGGTTCGCGCTGGCGTCCGCTCGCCGACTGTAAACTTCCACCCAAGGTCTATGCGCTCGGCCGGCTCGACGCCGATTCCGAAGGACTGCTGCTTTTCTCGGACGAGCCGGGACTGAACTCGCACCTGCTCGATCCGGACGCCGCGCACCTTCGCGAATATTGGGTGCAGGTCGAGGGGATCCCGACCGACGCGGCCCTCGCGCAACTGGCCCGCGGCGTGAAAATCGGCGACTACCCCACGCGGCCCTGCACGGCCTGCCGGCTGGCGCCGGTCCCGGCGATCGCACCGCGTGATCCGCCCATTCGTGTGCGGAAAACTGTCCCGGATTGCTGGCTGACCCTGACACTTACCGAGGGGAAAAATCGTCAAGTCCGGCACATGACCGCGGCCATCGGGCATCCGACGCTGCGATTGATGCGCCAACGCATCGGGCAATTTTCACTCGGGACCCTGGCCCCGGGCCGTTGGCGCGAACTCACGGCCGCCGAGCGCGCCGCCGTGTTCGCCTAGCCCGGATATTTCACACTCTTCTCGCAACCGAAACCACACCCTGTGCCAGTTTTTTTCCGCATTCACGGCTGCTCGGGATATCCGGGCTAGTTTTTTTTCCCCGTGAACAAACGCTCGACGAGCCGATTCACCGTGACGGCATAGGCTTCCCGCAAGGGCACGGTCGCCGTGAAGCTGACCGTCGCAAAAGCCTGCGGCTTATCCGGCTCGCGGACATCGACCTGCAGGTACGACAAGTGTTCGCCGAAGTCCCAGCCCCACCGGTCTTGATAGACGACGACGGCCTGCGTGTCGTCGGGCATCATGGTCAGGGGACCGATTTCGGTCCGCAGGCCGCGGGCTTGCAGCGCGTCGGCGATGCGGCGATCCAGCGCATGGTTGTCACTGGGACTGCTCACAATGAAGAATCGCTGCAGGTTGGTCAGGCTGTGTCCGGGCATCACCCGGGCATCAAATGATGCGCAGCCACCCACGAGCAAGGCCCAGCCGAGCAATAGCAGGGAGCGCGGCAGGGTGGCGGGCAGGTTCAAGCGGAGTGTTCGTCCCACACTTGGGCGAGATGGACGAGGGTCTCAACCGCTTTTGCCATGTCCTGCAGGCTGACCCATTCGCGCGGGCTGTGGATCTCGTGCATGCCGCAGAAAATATTCGGTGCGGGCAGGCCGCGTTGGGTCAGGTTCGAGCCGTCGGTGCCGCCGCGGATGGGCGAAGAACGAGGGGTGAGGCCGGCGCGCGCGATCGCCTCCCGGGCGTATTCCACCGGGCGCAGGTCTTTTTCCAACCAGTAGCGCATGTTGCGGTACTGCTCGGTGAAGGTGAGTTCGAGCCGGGCCTTCGGCTCAGCCGTGCGCAGGTCCGCCACGATTTGTTCCAGCCGGGCGCGGTGGGCGGTCAGCCCGGCGCGCTCGAAGTCGCGCAAAATCAGCCGCACCTTGGCGCGCTCGGCCGAGCCGGAGCATTCCAGCGGATGGATGAAACCCGCGCGACCGTTGGTGCGCTCGGGCGACTGGTCCGCGGGCAGCGCGGCGAGGAACCGCCCGGCCAGCCGCACCGCATTCACCATGACGTCCTTCGCCGTGCCGGGATGTGAGGCCACCCCCTGGATTTCGAGCACGGCCCCGTCGGCGCTGAAGGTCTCATATTCGATCTCGCCGGGTGAGGAACCGTCCAGGGTGTAAGCGCAGGTGGCGCCCACCTGGGCGAGGTCCAGCAGATGCACCCCGCGGGCGATCTCCTCGTCGGGGTTGAAGCAGAGGCGGATCGGGCCATGCGGGATTTCCGGGTGCTGCAGCAAGTGCCGTACCGTCGCCATGATCACGGCCACGCCGGACTTGTCGTCGGAGCCGAGCAGGGTCGTGCCACTCGCAGTGATGATGTCGTGGCCGATGGCCTCGCGCAGGCAGGGCGTCGTCTCGATGGTCAGCTGTTGGGTGGGATCGTCCGGCAAAATAATGGGCCGGCCGTCGTAGGCGCGGTGCACGATGGGTCGGGCGGCCCCGGGGAGATTGGTCGCGGTGTCGTCGTGGGCAAACCACGCGATGACCGGCGTTTTTTTCTTCGACGTGGCGAGCAGGGTCGCGAGCACGTAGCCGTGTTCGGTCAGGACCACGTCGGCCAGGCCGAGTGTGCGCAGCTCCTGTTCGAGCAAGCGGAGCAGATCCCACTGGCCGGGCGTACTGGGTGTCGTGGGCGACTGGTCGTCGCTGCGCGTATCGATCCGCACATAGCGGAGGAAACGTTCGAGCAGGTCGGTCGGGTCAATGGTCATGGGACGAAGGGCTAACTCGCGGCGAAGATGGCGTCGAGCACTTCGGCGTTGCGCAGGGTTTCTGCGAGACTGAATTGCGGCGGTCGCGACTGGAGGATGGCGTCGGCGAAGTCCTCGACCTCGTGGCGGTAGCGGTCGCTGGCGGCCACGGGGATTTCGCGGCGTTCCGTGCCGAGGGTCAGGTTGAGCGGACCGGGATTGTCGAAATAGGTGTCGGGAATTTCCAAGACGCCCTCGGTGCCCACGATCTCGGCGCAGACATGTCGGTGGGCATTGAAGCCGCAATGCACCGCCGCGATCAACCCCGAGGGATATTGCAGGAGGGCGGAGCTAATGATGTCAATGCCCCCCGTGCGCCCGCACTGGGCCGACACCGCGACGGGTCGCGCGACCCCGCTGCCGGGCTGGCCGGCGATCTCGTCGGCGATCAGGCCGATGAAATTCACCGGGTAGCAGCCGACGTCATAGAGGGCGCCGCCGCCCAGCTCAGGCTGGAGCTTGATACTGTCCGGGCGGTTGAGGAGGTACCGAAAGCTGGCCGTGATGAACTTGATTTCACCGAGCACACCGCTGCGGAGCACTTCGCGCACCTGCGCGGTGCGGTCGGTGTATCGATACATAAACGCCTCCATCAGGTGGACGTCGTGCTGGCGGGCGGCGGCGATCATCGCGCGGCACTCGGCGGCATTGAGCCCGAGGGGCTTTTCACAGAGGATATGCTTGCCCTGCTCGGCCGCCCGGATGGTCCACTCGCGGTGCTGGGCATTGGGCAGCGGGATATAAACCGCGTCCACTGCGGGATCACGCAGCAGCGCATCGTAGCCGACGTGAGTGGTGGGAATGGCGAAACATGCGCGGGCCTCGGCGAGCTTCGTCGCATCGCGGGAGGCCAGGGCGTACAGTTCGGAGTTGGACGAGCGCAAAATGGCCGGGATGACGCTTTCGCGGGCAATGCGCGCATACCCGAGGACGCCCCAGCGGATTTTGCGGTTAAGTAGTGTGGTCATCGGCTGACCCGGACCAAACGCTTAACTTTCGTGGGGCTCAACGGGAATCTTCGGCCCTGCCAATCTGGCGGGGATGTCGGCCGGGCCGCTGGCGCTCCGGGGTCGAGCGGCGGGCAATAAAGCTGCCTTCGAATTCGCCCAGACCTTGCGCCCGCGCAACCTCCTCGGCAACCAGCAGGTTGAGTCTGTCACGTTCGGCGGTGGTCAGCCCGGTCAGGCCGGCCGCCGTCAATTGCTGTCCGGACAAGGTTGACGTAAATTGACTCTCCGCCGCCCGCAATGACGCCACGGCCAGAAACAGGCAGCCGACCAAGGCGGAGAAAAATGTCAGGCGGGACACGGGCAGCGTAGGGGGACCGGCAGAGACCGGGCTGGTTCCAATCGTAGTGCCGGTGGGAATGGACGCGACCTTTTCTCCGACTATTTTTCTGGAAAAAAATTCCCGCGGCAGCCCAACGGGCATGATGCCGTCGCTGTACGGCGGGTTTTCCCTGATTGTTTACGGTATAGGATGTAACCTTTCCGCCGGACTGCGGTCATGGTGCTTGGTCATCTCCATTTATCCATTCATGAAAACCAAGACTATCATACTCCTTCCACTCGGGCTCGTCTTCCTGTGCGCCGGATGCGTCGGTACGGGACCGAACACCCAGCAAGGCGCGCTAACCGGGGGCATTTTGGGTGCCATTGCCGGCGGGATCATCGGCAATAATAGCGGCAATGGCAACGGAGCGGAAGGCGTCCTTGTGGGCGCGGCCGTGGGGGCGGTCGCGGGCGGCACGATCGGCAATCAGGTCGATCATGAGCGGGGCACGATCTACACTTCCGAAAAGGAAGCGACGACCCAGGTTGTCCTGGATTCACCGCCACCACCGCCGCCGCGGCCCCCGCGCCGGGAAGTGGTCTACGAGCGGTCCGCGCCCGAGGCCATCTGGATAGAGGGTCATTGGGAGTTTAATGGCCGGGGGTATATCTGGGAAGCCGGCCACTGGGAAGTGCCGCCGCCCCGTTATCACCACTACGTCTCGCCCCACTGGGAGCGCCGCGACCACGGCCACGTTTACGTTCAGGGTTATTGGCGTTTGTAACCGCCCGCCGGCAGGGTTGGGCGCGACCGGGACGAGGGCCGGAGCCTCGGCCGCTGGGCGCGCCGAGAGGACGTTCGCGGACGGCCCAGCGGTCCGTCCCTACCGGCGCGGCCGCGCCAGAGTCTAAAATTCAAGGGACGCTGGTATTAGCCATCCTCGGGGCGTTCCTGGCCACCCATGAGAAGCTCCGCGGCGGGGCCGGCTGGAGAAAAACGGGCGGGTGATTATTTGACCCTGTCGAGTCCGCGGCGCTTGAGCAGCGGCAAGATGTCGGGGTCGCCACCGGTGAAGTGGCGGAACATCGTCATGGCATCCTCACTGCCGCCCCGTGAGAGCAGCATTTTCCGGAAGCGGTCGCCGTTGGCCCGCGTCAGGCCGCCATGGGTCTTGATCCAGTCGACCGTGTTGGCGTCGAGCACCTCGCTCCAGAAGTAGGAATAGTAGCCGGCCGAGTAACCGCCCATGGAGTGGGAGAAATAAGTGCTGCGGTAGCGCGGGGGCACGGGGGCAAAATCCACGCCGGCGCGTTGGAGGGCGGCGGCCTCGAAAGCCAGCACGCCATCGGCGCCGGGGACGTCGGCGGGTTTCAGCTGATGCCAAGCCTGATCGATGATGTTGGCGGCGACGAGCTCGGTGGTGGAGAAGCCCTGATTGAACTTCGCGGCGGCCGCGACCTTGGCGAGGAGTGCCGGTGGGAGCGGGGCACCGGTCTGGTAGTGCTTGGCATAGTTCTGCAGCACCTCGGGCCAGTCGCGCCACATCTCGTTCACTTGGGAGGGAAACTCAACAAAGTCGCGCGGCACGGCCGTGCCGGAGAAACGCGGATACTTCACGTGGGAGAACATGCCGTGGAGGGCGTGGCCGAATTCGTGGAAGGAGGTCTTCACTTCGTCCCACGTCAGCAGCGTGGGCTCGCCGGCGGGCGGCTTCGGGATATTGAGGTGGTTGGCGATGACGGGCAGGTCACCGGTCAGGCCGGACTGCGACACATAGGCGTTCATCCAAGCGCCACCCCGTTTGTTGGGACGGGCGTAATAGTCGCCCAGGAAAAGTGCGAGCGGCGTGCCGTCCTCGTTGAATACCTCGAACACGAACATGTCGGGGCTGTAGCCCTTGAGATCGGGGCGTTCCTTGAAGGTGATACCGTAGAGCTTGGTCGCGGCGAAGAACACGCCGTCCACGAGCACGCGGCGGAGCTCGAAGTAGGGCTTGAGCTGCGATTCGTCGAAGGCGTATTGCGCTTTGCGGACCTTCTCGGCGTAGAAATCCCAGTCCCACGCGGCGGCTTGGAAACCACCTTTCTCGGCGTCGATGATCGCTTGCATCGCGGCGGCCTCCTGGCGGGCGTTGGCAACGGCGGGGGGCGCAAGCTGGGCGAGAAGTTTGTTCACCACGTCCACGGAGCCAGCCGTCTGTTCGTCGAGTTGAAAAGCCGCGTGGGTGGGGTAACCGAGGAGATTGGCGCGCTCCGCCCGGAGGCGGGTGATGCGGGCGACCGTCTCCCGGGTGTCAAACTCGCCGCCGCGGCTGCCGCGGACGAGCGAGGCCTCCATGATTTTCTGGCGCAGGGCACGGTTGGTGAGCGCGTCCAGCGGCGGCTGGCCGGTGGTATTTTGGAGACGAATGAGAAATTTGCCCTCGTTGCCGGCGGCCTTGGCGGCATTAGCCATGGTGGTGATCTGGGCGTCGGTCAGCCCGGCGAGTTCCGCGCGGGTGTCCACGAGCACGGCGGAGGCGGCGACTTCCTTGAGGACGCTCTGGGAGAACTTGGTGGAGAGGACGGCGAGCTCGGCGTTGAGGGCCTTGAGCTTGGTCTTATCGGTTTCGGCGAGTTTGGCGCCGGCGCGGACGAAGTCCTTGTAATAGCGCCACAGTACGCGCTTTGACTCGGCGTCGAGGCCGAGGGTGTCCCGGGCGTCGTAGAGCGCTTGCACGCGGGCGAACAGTGCCGGGTTCAGCTGGATGGCGTCGCGGTGCGCCGCGAGTTTTGGGGAAAGCTCGGCCTCAAGTTTCTGCAGGGTGGGATTGGTGAGCGAGGCGCTGAGGACGCCAAAGGCGAGGCTGGTGCGGTCGAGCAGCTTGCCGGTGAGTTCCATGGCCACGATGGTGTTCTCAAAGGTCGGTGCGGCGGGATTGTTCGTGATGACTTCGTTCTCCTTGAGGTCTTCAGCCAGGCCGAGTTCAAAGGCGGGGGCGAAATGCTCGTCTTTGATCAACTCGAACGGCGGCAGGTGATAGGGCAGCGTGCTCGCGCTGAGCAGCGGGTTGCCGGTCGCGGCGGGGTTTGTCTCCGCGGCGTTCAACGGTGCAACGAGGCAGACCGTGGCGAGAAAAAGCGTTGCGAGGGACGCACGGGGGGCGGGGGTTTCTTGCATGGGGAATATTTCCCCGAAGCCCACACCGCCGCTAGATACTTGGCAAGATTTACCAAGTCGGTGGGAAGACGAGGCGGCTGTGACCGGGCTGGTTACCGGGGGATCAACAATCGGCCAGCAACAGTTTCAGCTCGGGTAGAATGATGGGTTTCGGCAAAACCATATCTACTTTTAACATCAGATAGATGTCGTTTACCTCCTCATCGATTTCGGAGCTGAAGATGAAAATTTTGCCGCGAAACGCCGTGCGTCGGAGCTCCCGAACCACCTCCAGACCATTCATGCGTGGCATGTGGTGGTCGCTGATAAACACATCATAGGCGGCCGGATCCTCTTTGATCCGGGCGAGGGCGTCCGCGCCGTCGCCATAGCTTTCCACCGTATGCCCGTCGCGACCTAACGAAATCTTTACGATCTCACGCAATTGACGCATATCGTCCACATGCATGATACGCAGCGCCTTTGGGAGGGCGGTCACCTGACTTTCTTTAGATGCTGGTTCGCTCATGCAAAATAATGTATATTTCTGCGTGAGATCAATTGCACGAACGATTATCTAAAAAAAAGGTAAAATCAACTGGGTGGCAATCCGGGAGTTTCTTCAAACCAGGCATGCGCTCCGCTCACTGCACCCTGAAACCCAGGGCAGCGCTTGATACAAAGGCGCTGTGGCTTGTCCTAAGAGCGAGCAAACCAACGACGAGAATAGCTGGGTTCCCCTAAACGGCCCAACAGCTGCCGCCATCGGGGCGCAACCGCGGTGGGCCGCTGGGTGTATCGGCTGCCACCATACCTCCGGCGGTAAATAATTGCACCAAGATCACGCGCAGGGTGTGAGGGAAAATGGGTTTGGGCAAAATGAGATCCACCCCATTGTCACGGTATTGAGCAGTCATTGTCTGGCTCAGCTCGGAACTGAAGACGATGATTTTGCCGGTGAAGGGCAATTGGCGGGCTTGCCTGACCAGATCCAGTCCGTTCAGTCGCGGCATGTGGTGGTCGGTGATGAGCAAATCGAAGGTGGCCGGTTCTCGCTGGAGGCGTTCGAGCGCATCCTGGCCGTCCGGCACGGTCTCGATCGTGTAACCTTCACGGGTGAGCACAATGGTGAAGAGTTCGCGTAATTGCTGCATGTCGTCGGCGTAAAGGATGTGCGGCGGCCGACGGGTCCCGGGCTGGGTCGCGAAGTCTGGCAACGTGGTGATCGATGAGGTCATGATGGAGTGAGTCGTCAGACGTGTGCTGGGGGAATATGTTCTGCAAAAATAACGTGAAGATTCCGCGCTGCGCGGCAGTCGCAAAGCGTCCCCGCGGCGCTTTGGGCCAACTCCTGCGGTCATTGCGGCTAGGCACGGCTTTGCCGGATCCATGCAGCCTCGGCCGCAAAACGCGTTTTGACCGTGACGGAAAGAAACAGGGTTGGAGGAGGGGCTTTATGCCCCGATTTGCAACCTGCGCCGCTCTCGAGCGCCTAGCCCGGATATTTCACACTCTGCTCGCAACCGAAACCACACCCTGTGCCAAATTTTTCCGCATTCACGGCTGCTCGGGATATCCGGGCTAGGAGTTGAACCACAGATGGACGCAAATCCACCCAGATTAATCAGCGAGCCCGCCCGCCGAGATCGAGCACTTGGGCTACTCACCAAACCGTGACGTAGCGAAGCTTCGAGGGTCGGGCGGTTTCATTCTGTATCTGTGTCAATCGGTGTTCATCTGCGGTTTCCGAATGAATCGTTACGGTTTAGCGGTCGACCAAGCCCAGCATCCCGGCGGGATAACGGTGTCCGGCGGCGATGCCGGCGGGAAAAATCGCGGAGAGCTCCGCCCTTTCCTCGGCGGAAAGCGATAGGTCCAGTGCGCCAAGATTCTCATCGAGGTTGCGCCGGCGCCGGGTGCCGGGGATGGGCACGAGGTCAGCGCCTTGTGCGAGCACCCACGCGAGCGCAAGCTGGCCGGGGGTGCAGCCTTTGCCGGCGGCCAGCTGCTGGATGCGCTGGACGAGCGTCAGGTTCCGGGAAAAATTCTCGCCTTGGAACCGAGGCTGGTTACGCCGCTGGTCGTCGGGGGCAAAGTCTTCATAGCGTTTGATCTGTCCGGTCAGAAACCCGCGGCCGAGCGGGCTGTAGGGCACGAAGCCGATGCCGAGTTCGCGGCAAATCGCCAACGGACCTTCCTCCGGATCGCGGGTCCAGAGTGAATACTCGCTTTGCAATGCGGCGATCGGGTGCACGGCCTGGGCCCGGCGGATACTGCCGGCTCCGGCCTCCGATAATCCGAGGTACCGCACCTTGCCCGCGCGCACCAATCCGGCCATCGCGCCGACGGTGTCCTCGATGGGCGTGTCGGACGCGACGCGGTGCAGGTAGTAAAGGTCGATCGTCTCGATGCCGAGCCGGCGCAGACTGGCCTCACAGGCGGCCCGGACATACTCGGGCCGGCCACTGACCACGCGCGCCGCCGGATTTGCCGGGTCACGTACAAAACCGAACTTGGTGGCCACCACGACTTCGGCGCGGCGCGTTTGCAGCAGCTGGCCGAGCAGCTGTTCGTTGTGGCCACTGCCATACATGTCGGCGGTGTCGAGAAAATTGACCCCGCGGTCGAGGGCGTGATGGAGGGTGGCGAGGGATTCGGCCTCGTCACGCGGGCCGTAGAACTCCGACATGCCCATGCAGCCGAGTCCGAGAGCGGAGACTTGTGGGCCGTTTTTCCCCAAGGTGCGTTGTTGCATCGACGGGACGATAGCCAGCAGGGTTGGAAAGTAAATGGGTTCCTCGCTACTTTCAGTGGGTTGCCTTAACCCAACGCTGCGTTTAGGGCGTTTCTTCAAACCCGCTGCAGCATGAAATTTTTGGAGGGGCGGACTCCGTACCGTCCGGGCGGGTGCACCGGCCGCCGCCCGCGGCCGGTGCGGAGACCGGCCCTCCCTCCACCCGGCAAACAAGCGGAGCAACGGATGTTTGAAGACACGCCCTCTTCAGTTTCTCCAAGAGGCGAAACTTTAACTCACCCCTCCCACTGACCGTCTCCGGGATAAGTTCCGGGGAGTCTGCTGATCGCAGACTGAGATTCTGCCGGCGATCAGCCGGCCCCCGAAACCCAGCGGCGGAGACGATCAATCGGAGCACACCTTGAAGGCTTCCTCCTTGGATAAAGCCATTAGTGGTCAACTCTTCCGGGGCTGGGGGCCCGCGCAAACCTTGACCCACTGGAATCAGCGAAGAACCAGTAAATGTGTCACTGGCCATCTGCGGTCGGCGGCGGGCCATGTCATGCCCTCCGGCGGCGAATTGTAGCCGGTGGTCCAGGGCGGTGCTGGCCTGGGTTAATCCTCGTGATGGGTCAGCCAGAGGCCGGTGGCAAGGAGGGCGAACATCAGGGTCGGGGCGACGATCCACAGCGGGTGGAAGGGCACGCTCCAGTGGATCATCGCCCACCAGATCAACCCGCATTTCACCGCAATGAGCGACCAAGCGATCGCCACAAACCAGCGCACCCGGACCGAGTATTGCGCAATATCAATATGAACAGGGAGGTTCATGCGCACAGGATACGCCGGTGCGCGGGGACTGCTGCGCAGGATTTGGCTTTCCTGGCGCATGGGTTGTCCCGACCGATGAGGCGGAGATTGCCTTGAACGCGGGCACGCATCCCGAGGTCTTCAAGCTGGCTCCTTCAACAGGAAAAGCCGTGCGGGGTTGACCCGGGCGGAATTGCCGGGCCTGCTGGTGTCCCCCATGGCGAGAAGTGTTGTCCTTGCAAGCACCCCGCGCTGCGACCGGTGCCGGCTGGCACCCCGCTGGTGTATTTGTGACGCCTTCCAGGCCATTGAGTGCCCGCTCCGGATCGACGTCCTCATCCATTACCGCGAATTCTGGCGGCCGACCAGCACGGGCCGGCTGATCAACCGGGTGATTCCCGCGTCGCGGCACCACCTGTTCCGGCGCGAGGCGCCGCCGACCCGTGCGGCAGTCGCGCTGCCGGATCGCGCCCTATGGATTCTGCATCCCCGCGGAGAACCGCTCCCGTCCGGCGCTTCACCGGCCGACGTGCAGGTGCTCCTCCTCGACGGCAGCTGGCGCGAGGCGGCGCGGATGTCGCTGGTGACGGCACCCTGGGGCCGGCTGGTCCGGTTGCCCATGTCGGGCCCCAGTCGCTACGGGTTGCGCGAGCAACCGCACGAGGGAAAATATTCCACCATCGAATCCCTGCTGTTTTTGCTGGCCGCATTCGGCTTGTCCGAGGCCGAGGCGCAACTTCGCCTCCAGTTCGAGTTGCACGTTTACGCGGGCCTGCGCGCGCGCGGGGCCAAGGCGGCCGCGGACAAATTCCTCGCCGCCTCCCCGGTGCGCGCGGCGTTTCCCGCGCTATTGCGCAAACTCGACGATCGGCGGCGGGGCGAGTGATTGCCAGTCGCGCCGCCCGGCTCAGCGCAGGTGCTCGTTGAACCAGTTGACCGAACGGTTGAGCAGATCCTCGATGTGGGCCGGCTTCCGGAAGTGGTGACCTTCGCTTTCGTAGACCACGAGCTTCGTCTCCACGCCCAGCGTGCGCAGGGCGTGCCAGTATTCGTAGGACTGGGGCGCGGGACATTCCTTGTCACTGTCGCCGACAACGATGAGGGTCGGCGTCCGGACATTTTTGATAAAGGCCAGGGGTGAACTCTGGGCGTAGGCGGCAGGATCGTCGTAGACCGACGCGCCGAAATACGGGATCATCCACTGGTCGATCAGATTCTGGCCGTAGTAGCTCTGCCAGTTCGCGATGCCGGCGCCGGCCACCGCGGCGCGGAACCGGTTGGTCTGCGTGAGCGTCCACATCGTCATGTAGCCGCCATAGCTCCAGCCGCAGAGGCCGACGCGTTTTGCGTCCACCGGCTGGGTCTTCAGGACCAGGTCAAGGCCGCTGAGGATGTCGCGCAGGTCGCCGCGGCCGAAGTCGCGGACGTTCGCCACGGTAAAGGCCTCGCCCTGGCCGTAGCTGCCACGCGGGTTGGCGATCAGGACAAAATATCCTTCGGCGGACAGCGGGGCTGCCAATCCGGACCAGGTACCCGGCCATTTCGCGGTGGCCTGGGCGGCCGGTCCACCGTGCACCGCCACGACGAGCGGGTAGCGTTGTTTGGCATCAAAGTTATGCGGATAGAGCAGCCAGCCCTGCACCTTGAAGCCGTCGCTTGGCCATTCGATTTTCTCGGCGCGACCCCAGAGTGGTCGGAGGTGTTTGTTCGCCTGCGTGATTGGCTGCCACTGGCCGATCGGGCCGAGCCACACTTCGGGGGGCTGGGCGAGGGAGGAGCGGACCACCGCGCTGGTTACGCCGTCACGGGCGAGGGAAAGGCTCAGCATTTCGCTCTCGTCTCCGCCGTCGATCTCGTCGTCGCCCTGCCAGAGGGTTTTCGTCTGGCCGCTGTCGGGATCGATTTCAGTGATGGCGCTGCCGCCGTTGAGGGATTCGGTGAGGAGCAGCCGGCCGGTGGCGACTTGCCAGCACAACCAGGCGGGCGAACTCTTGCGGTTGGGCGTGAGGTTATGGGCCGCGCCGCCTGCGGCGGGTACCAACCAGAGATCACCCCCGGTGGATCCGGCGTCACTCATCAGACCCTGAATAAACGCGATCTGGTTGCCGTCCGGTGACCAGCGCGGCACGGCGATCTGCGTCTGCGGTTTGAAAATCTCGCGCATCGCGCCATTGGCCGTGTCGAGCACCTGCAGGCGGGCAATCCACCAATTGTTGTCGCCATTGCCCCGGGCGGTGATGACGGCCACCTGCCGGCTGTCGGGGGCCCAGTCGTATTCGTAAACATAGGTGTCGGCGGGCGAAACCGGGCGGGCCGCCCCGCTGGCTACATCGACGAGCACGAGCCGTTGCTCGGCGAAGGTCTCCGCGATTTCCCCGGTCTCGTGGGCCGCGGCCTCGATGGCACCGGCGGCCGCCTGCGACTCGGCGATGTTGAGCAAGGCGATGGTCCGTCCATCCGGCGACCACTTGGCGCCGGCGATATAACCGGTCAGATACGTGAGCTGGCGGGCCGTACCGCCGGCGGCGGGCACGACATAGAGCTGCAGCTGGCCGTGCTGGGCTTGATCGGAAAGGAAGGCCAGTTGCCCACTATCGCGGGACCAAGCCAGCCCGTGCTCGTCGCCCAGGGCGGTGCCGTCACCGGCGGAGATACGCTGCAGTTTGGTGCCGGCCGACTCGCGCAGGAAAATGGCGGCGTTGCTCGTCGGCGTGCGGTCGGCGTTGGGCCGGGCCTCGACCCAGGCGACGTGGCGGCCGTTCGGCGCGAGGGCGACCTGCTTGAATTGTTGCGTGGCGAACAGGAGGTCGAGGGTTTCCTTGGGCGCGGCGCGAAGGAGCAACGGCCCCAACGCGAGCACGGCAAGCAGACGGCGTGGAATCTTCATGTGCCGCGCAACCTGAGGCCGGGGCCGCAGTGACTCAAGCTTGGGAAATACCGTGACCGGTGCCCGGGGGGGGGCCGCGAAATTTTCCAGCTGATTTCCGCGCATTCCTGCCGCAGCCTGAATTGATGAAAGAAATGTTCCGGTTGCTCATGGTGGGTGCGGGGCTGTTGCTTGTGGCTTGCCGCCCGCAGGAGCCAGCGGGGCCGGTGGTATCGGAAGCCGACCAAGCCGCGCTGCGGCGCGCGGAACTTTTCGGCGACCGCGCCAAGGATCCCGCCATTGTTTGGCGGGCCAGCGGGCTGGGCAGCAAGATTATCCTTCCCGGCGAAGGCACCTCCCCGACACCCACGGATCGCATCCGGGTTCACTACCTCGGTCGGCTGAAGGACGGCAAAGTATTCGATGACACTCGCCAGCGGGGCAAACCGGCGGAATTCACCGTCAACCGCTTGATCACGGGCTTGGCCGCCGCCCTGCCTTTGCTCAAGCCGGGCGGGCAGGCCGTGTTTTTCATTCCCCCCAGTCTCGGCTATGGCGGCATGCGCTCCGGGGATATTCCGCCGGTCTCGGGCCTGATCTTCGAGGTGGAGTTGATCGCGGTGAATCCGGAGCCGGAAGCGAAGCGGTGAGTTTCGATGGTAAGATTGCAGAGTCTGGCTTCGCGGCTTTGCCGCGCTCTGCGCCGGGGCGGACCAATTAAGCTGGGTCCGGCCGGCGCGAACTCAGGCGAGATGAACCTTCGCGTGCGTGCACCGGCCGTCGGAGGCGTAGAATTTATCGTCCGCCGGGCGGTAGATCGCAAAGGTGCGTTCGCCCTGATCGAAACGGATCACGTCGTCCGGGCTGAGGTCGGCGACCGGGCAGGCCGCGATCCAGAGTTCACTCATGAGGGTTATGGGGCGACTGCGCTCAGCGGTCGGTCGGAATCGGGCAGATGGCGCGGGACAGAATACCTTGGATTCATCCGTTGCTGCAACAGGGCGGGAATGATTTCCCGGTAAGCCGCCCAGACACTGGGATAGGTCGGGGGGCACGTCCGCCTTCAGCTCCTGGTGCAGGTGCTGCCAAACGTGATAGGGCACCGGAACATGGGGCGCGCGGTGTGGTCGTTCATTCCCCAATCGAGGAAGTGGAAGACGGGATTCAGGTAGATCGTCCGGCAATTGAGCCGGTGGTCCAGTTCGTCCTCGGCCAGACCCCGGCCGCTTGGCCCGGATCAAATCCGCATGACGGGCTCCTGCTGACTCCCGCCCCGGAGGGTAATCATGCTGCCCAGATAAGCACCCACGATGATCACGGACAGCCAGTGATTGCCCAAGGCCATGCCCAGATATTCGCAGAATCCGCCGCACATGGCCCCGATCAGGTTGGCGCCGAAGGCCGCAGCCGGGGAGGTTGCCGTGCGGAATTTTGCGGAAAAAATCAGCCCCGCAAAGAAGATGGGCAGCGGGACCACCGCCAGCGCCCACAGCAGGCGCAGGCCAAAATTCACGCCGAGCACTTGCTCGCGCGGCATGAAAAACAGCAGCGCCAACGCCGCAAACAACGGGGCGTACATCCAAAACGAGAACGACTTGACCCGTTCCGCCAGGAGGTTGGCCCCCAGCACCATCACGAGAACTCCCGCCACCACAATCGTGGTGACCAGCCACGTGGCGCCAAAATACAGCGTGCAGTCACTGATACTCTTGGTCTCCAACAGGAGAAAGCCCAAGCCCAGCAAGAAAAAATGCCCGTGGCCGCGCCCCACGGATCTTCCGCCAAGCGCGCCGGTCGCCACCATCGAGAACAGCAGCATTCCGCCAATGGCGAAAAGATAATCCGGGGGGATGGTTTTCCTTTGGAGATAGAGGAACGGCCAGTCATCGGTGGGAGGATCGATGGCCGAGGAATCGGCCAGAGCCGCCTGCCGGAAGTGGGTTACCGTGGGGGGCAGGATGAGATTGGGATCCCTGGCGACGCAGAGCACCACGCCGCCGAGCCGGCTCTGGTAGAGCGTCGGGGTCCGACCAGTCGCCGTGACCACCATCCGGAAAAGCTTCGCCGCCAGCCAGGTGTTCGGCGTGGCGAAGGAAAGCGAAAGCAATCCCTGCTCGTTCAATAGCGCAAAACTCGCCCGGATGCTCTCGACCGTATAAATGTAACCATCGAGCCGGACATTGCTCATGCTGCTAAAGAGAGCCTGTGAGTCCAGATAACCGAAAACCACCAGGTCGTAGCTATTTTTGCGCGCCTGACTGATGAACGAACGGGCGTCATCGACCTGAATTGAAACCCTCGGATTGGCATAAGGCGCACCGGCATTGAAGCGTTGCGAGAGTTGAACCACCACGGGATCAATCTCCACGGCATCGACGTGCCGGGCGCCGGCGGTCAGGGCGGCCTGGACATCGGAGCCGCCGCCGGCCCCGAGAACCAAAATCCGCTCCCGTCCGGGGCTCAGCTGATAAGGCAGTTGGTATTGATCACTCAGCAGCCTGACATGGTTCGCGCGAAAGGTGCCGGGGGTATAGCGGGCGGCATCCAACGCGCCGTTCATGTGATAGCCGAAATTATTGACGTTGACGATATACACCGGCGGGTCGCGCATGCTCCGCAAGTCCGGCGGCGGGTCCGTTGCGTTGAGACCTGGATTCTCGATGGGACTCAGGGTGATGTGATAATATGGCGACCAGATCGCCGCTTTTTCACCGGTCAGCTGCATCAGCCCCAGGATCAGGCCGAAGAGCGGCACCATCAGGGGCCAGCGGCGGCGGGAGGAAATGGAAAGAAACAGCCCCATCACGACGGCCAGTCCGAGCACCGGAGAAAACAATAACAGCGAGAACAAGCCAAAGCTGACGGTGCCGCACAGGCTGCCGACCAGATCCCAAGTATAGGCGGTAAGCCGCGGCAGCGCATTGAACAATTCCCCCATGCGCTGACCGAGGGGGACAAAGAGCAGGGCATTCACGGCGAACACCAGCAGCAGCAGCGTGAAGTTTATCCACGTGTCCTGGCCCGCATAAAAGCGCGTTTCCGTGGCCGAGCTGAAGCCGGCCGTGGCACCCTGACAGAAGAGCAGCACGAGGATGTTGCCGCCCAAAAAAACGGGCCACCAGGGGAAAGCCCGCCACCGGCCATTCACCGCGAGGGCCCCCAGCCCCAGGCCTAGAAATGAGCTAAGCAGCATCAGGTTGGCGTAATAGGCCACCAAGTGGACCACGGACGGCACCCACCGGATGACGGTCAATTCCAGGAACAGTGCGGTAAATGACAGAACGAATAGTTCCCACTTGAGCCGTCGCGCTGAAACATTGGCCATGGGGGCGAATTACGGGCCATCCCTCCACCGCAGGCAATCAACATGTTTACGGGTCTGCCCGGTAAGCATCAGCCGCCAGGGCTGATCTTGACTGCCCGCCTACCGGTGACTCGCGGGGCACTCCGGCAGTCAGCGGCAGGCTTTGCTCAGCTCGGCTCGTAGTCCAGATAGGGGGCGAGCCACTTTTCGGAAACTTCGATCCACGGTTCCTTCCGGAGCGAGTAGTCTTCGGGCTGGTCTTTGGCCAGCTTACCAACGGCAAAGTATTTGGAATCGGGATGATTGAAATACATCCCACTGACGCGGCTGGCGGGAAACATCGCGTTCGATTCCGTCAGCGTGATGCCGGTGGCCGCGGTGGTCTGGAGCAGTTCGAACAACGCTGGTTTTTCGGTGTGATCGGGGCAGGCGGGCTAGCCGGGGGCGGTGACTCCCAGCTTGTGTATTCGCCTGGCTGCGGGATCGTTTCTCATCCCATGACCCTGAAAATGTGCTGGTTTTCTTCGCGCGGGCGCAGCCGGTTCTTGGTGCTGGTGTTGTTGCTGTCGGGGTTGGGGCCTCAGGCCCTCCCGGCGCAACCCTCCAAGGTCGAGGCGGCGATCCGGCCGATGGTGCTCGGCCGCCTGAAATTTTCGACTTCGACAACCGTCGTGGAGGCGCACCAGGCTTTCGTCTCCGGCGTTCTCCTGTTGCACCTCTTTGAATACCGGCTCGCGCTGGTGGAGTTTCGCCGGGCCCAGCAACTCGATCCGTCGTTCGCCCTCGCTTACTGGGGTGAAGCGATGGCGTTGAACCATGCGATCTGGGGCGAACAGGATTTGGTTGCGGCCCGCGCGATTTTGCAGCGCTTCGGGCCGGAGCGCGTCGCGCGTCTCGCGCGGATTTCCGATGAGCGGGAACGAGGATTTTTCGCGGCGGTCGAGGACCTCTACGGCGACGGCACCAAGGTCGAGCGCGACCGCGCTCATGCGCGCGCGATGGAGACCCTGGCCCGGCGGTATTCCGACGATGACGAGGTGCAATTGTTTTATGCGCTGGCCCTGTTCGGCGCGCACGCCGGCGTCCGCGACGTGCCGGACTACCTGCGTGCCGCGGCGATCGCGCAGCATGTGTTCACGCGCAATCCCCTCCATCCCGGGGCGGCGCACTACCTGATCCATGGCGTCGACGATGCGACCCACGCCCCGCTGGGGATCGATGCCGCCCGCGCGCTCTCGCGCATCGCGCCCGGCTCGCCGCACGCACTGCACATGACGTCACACATCTTTCTCATGCTCGGACTGTGGGGCGACGTGGTCGCCGCCAACGAGGCTTCGAGCGCCGCGGCCAACAATTGGTGCGATCTCCGGAGCATTCCCCAACGGCACTACGGACATGGGAATTTCTGGCTGGAGTATGCCTATCTGCAGCAGGGTCGCTCCGCGGCGG
>JANMVS010000261.1:0-2845 GCA_031392885.1 Verrucomicrobiota bacterium | reverse complement strand
GGTACTTCGACAAGAACTCCGCAACCGGAAATGAAAAACTGGTCGCTATCATCGGCGCCGGAGATGTCGGGGCCAGTCTGGCCAGGGATCTGCTGATGCGCCGCGGTCGTGGCCTGACGCCCAAAGTTTTTTTCGACGACGACCGCACGAAATGGGGCACAACGATCCATGGGATCACAGTCCAGGGATCACCCGAAACCCTGCCAGATTATTTGCACCGACATAAACTCGACGAAGTCATCATCGCCATGCCCAGCGCGGCCGGCCGCCGCATGCGCGTCATCGTCGGTCTGCTCAATCAGAATCGGCCTACTTTGCTGTGCTTTTCCAGCAACATTGCCATTGGTCAGGCAGGCAGCAGGCTTAGGAGTTGGGCTTTTACCAAGGACCCCGCCTTCTGCGGGTCGTAACTCAACCCCACGCGCAACAGCTGATTCATGTCGGTGCAAAACCCACGATCAGCCAGGTGAGCGTCGAGCAAGGATACGAACTCCCGACGGGGAGCGAGTCCTCCTTCCGGCCGCAGATAGTGCTGGAAACACTCAATGACCAACGCCGGTGACACGCGCAGGTTGGGGTCCTGCAGCGCCCAATAAAGATCGAACAGGTCGCGCCCTCTGCGGCGCTGGAACAACGCCCGCATCTTGGTTCCGAGCATTTCGTGGATGTCAAAACCCCTGATCTTCGTGCGCACGACGCGGCCTTGAAGAGTAAAGTCGAAGGGCAACGTGACCACTGACCGATAAGGGGTCCTCTCCGTGGCGTTGGCCTCGACGACAATCTGCAGACTCCTCCCGGGTTCACTTACGGCTGGGACGGCAAAGGTCAGTCGCAGCACCCGGGACGGCTTGACCGTGTTGCGGATCGCCAATCGAATTTCATCCCACAGCGAACCAACCTCCATGCCGAGAAGTGGGCGGAGAACCCGGCTGATGGCTTTCACGATATGTCCTTCCGGACGGGATCCGACGACCACAAGGTCGATATCCTCGCTGTAACGCGCCGCGGGGGCCAGATGCACCTTGTGCAACAGGGTTCCTCCTCTCATGGCGATCTGAGTCCGGAGGAACTTGTCGTCAAAGAGCGCGGCCATCGCCCGGCACAGAACCAAGTCCTGCTCCACTTGAGCCAGGTTCGGCCACGGCACCGTCGCCTGGTGGGCGAGCACATCGCGGCGGGTTAGAAGTATCGGCGTCATGCGTTGAACTCTCCGGAATTATCGAGTATGTGCCAACGCGCGTTGAGACGGCCCTGCAACGCGCTGCCGTCAGCGGGCACCAGCGGGGTCAGCCGGAGTTTCCCATCCAGCCACGATTCCACGACGCGGGCCAAGTCTGCCCGCCCGACCTGATCAAGCACATAGCCGAGGCGCTGGGCGGAGGCGGTTTCATGCTCCGCCTTAAGCACGGCCCGCAGTTCCGTTGGAGTGATCAGAGGGAGCAGCGGCTTGAACGATTCAACGACGCGGCCAAGACCGCCGGTGCGTGGCGCATAACGGACGAGGTCGAACACGGTGGCAGCGGGCGTGCTTACCCGCAAAGGCGCGAACGCACCCGGCACTTGCTGCGTCGCCGTGCGGCTCAGCTTTCGTTTGACGAAAAAGCATACCCGCAATCGCCCGACCTCAATGGGGTGGCGGGGCGCATCGGTCATGACTTGGGTAACCTGGACGGCCTGAGGGCTGGCCCCATGTTGGGCCGCGGCGGAGAGCAGCCCCAAATAATACGGTCGTTCCAGCCACCGAAAGTAATCGTCGAGCCACTGATGCGGGGGCGGTGCTCCTGCGGCAAGATACTCGGGGGTGACGCTGAGGAAAAACCTGGGTGAGATCCGCACCACCCGCCGACCGAGACGGAGCAATTGGTAGTGGGCGGCGGTGCTCGAAAGACCCGTGACTCCCATGAGGGCGGGCAACGAGAAACATACCCGACCACCCGCCAGTTGGTCGTCGAGGAAGTTTGCCGCAGCCCTTGGGCGCCGGGCAACCTGATCGTGGTTTATCATTTGGTTTTCACTATTAAGCGTCATACGCCTAATAACACAAACTAAATGTTCTGCCATCATCCATCCGCGTAAAAATCTCCGGGGGCAAGCCCCGAGACATTAAGCCTAACAGCATTTCTGTCGCCGGGGTCGCGACGAGTGCGCCGCCTCGGCGGCTGACCCCCCGGACCGGCCTCAACGAGGCCGGCTACAGCCAAGCCGAAGCCGCTTTTGGGGCATTGAATCCAAAGGGAGTAAAGAGCAGCAACACTCGCAACCTACAATCAAGTTGCCAGTTGTGGGTGCAGCGTTTTTACTACCCGACCGACCATCATCAATAATAAGGACTCTTTTCCGATCTAACACCGTGCCCGGATTTTTTCCTAAATTACTTCGTCAGTCTTATTTGCTGGCTGCCTATACCACGGGCCTTGCTGGCTCGCTCTGGCTTGCTTTTCAGCTGCGTTTTGACTTCAGCGTGCCGGGTGAATATTTCGCTCATGCGGACTGGATATTCATCGGCTTGATTGGCTCCAAGTTGCTCCTACTGTTGGCCTTTGGCCAGTTTGGCAGCCTGCTCAGCTATTTCGGGTTTCACGACCTCGGCAAGCTGCTGGCCGTTTGCGCAATCGTAGCTGCCCTCACCCTAGGCGTGTGGGTGGCAGTGGGGGTACCTCTTGCCCCTCCCCGCGCCGTGATCGTGACGGATTTGTTGATCTCTTTTCTCTTTCTCTGCGGATTCAGGATCTCCCTTCGCTTGATTCGTGAGGGGTATTTCGACAAGAACACCGCGACCGGCAACGAAAAGCTGGTCGCTATCATCGGCGCCGGAGATGTCGGGGCCAGTCTGGCCCGGGATCTG
>JANMVS010000471.1:0-3389 GCA_031392885.1 Verrucomicrobiota bacterium | reverse complement strand
GCGAGGTCGGACTCGGCGACATTGCAGGCGAAGAGCACCGGCTTCGCGGTCAGCAACTGGAAGAGTTTCATCATGGCCACTTCCTCGGGTGTGGCGGGGAGGGTGTTGGCGGTCTTGCCGGAATTCAGGTGCGGGGAGAGTTTCTCGAGGAGCGCCAGTTCAATGATGGCTTCCTTGTCGCCGGACTTCGCATTCTTCTGCGTCTTGCTCACGCGCTTGGAAACCGCCTCCAGGTCGGCGAGCACGAGTTCAGTCGTGATCACCTCGATGTCACGCACCGGATCAACGCTGCCCATGGTATGGATGATGTCGGGATCCTCAAAGCAGCGGACGACCTGCACGATGGCGTCGACCTCGCGGATGGTGGCGAGAAATTGGTTGCCCAGGCCTTCCCCCTTGCTGGCCCCGGCGACCAGTCCGGCGATATCAACAAATTCGATCGCGGCCGGCACGACGACATTGGTTTTCGCGATGACCTTGAGCACGTAGGCGCGCTCGTCGGGCACGATCACGACGCCGATGTTGGGGTCGATGGTGCAGAACGGGTAATTCGCGGCTTCGGCCTTGCGGGAGCGGGTGAGGGCGTTGAAAAGGGTGGATTTGCCCACATTGGGGAGTCCGACGATGCCAGCTTTAAGCATAAGATTGGTGGGTGAAAGGGTCGAATGCAGCGGGGGCACTGGGGGCTTGACAAGAGCAAACTTGTTCCGTGCATTCTCCCTCTTTTCCCAACGAATACCGCACTCTTTTCAGCAACCAGACACATCACATGGCACTTAAAATCCGTCTTTCCCGCGTCGGCACCAAGAACGTACCGCACTATCGCGTGGTCGTAGCCGAGGAGCGTTCCCGCCGCGATGGCGACGCCGTCGAGCAGATCGGCTCCTATAACCCGCGTGCCAAGGGCAACCCGATGACCATCAAGCTCGACCGCGTCGACTACTGGGTCTCGAAGGGCGCCAAGCCGACGTCGACCATGCACGCCATGATCAAGCGCGCCCGTCGCACCGAGGTTTCTGCTGCGCAGAAACCTTAGTGTAGTTGCCTGCGATAAAAATCGAGACAACGTGCGGCCGGTGCGATCCTGCCCGGACATAGCGCAACCTAATGTCTCGCATCGTCCTGAAGTTATCTTAGGTTTTTGCAGGGCAAAAACCTATGCGCATCGACGTCCTGACGCTCTTCCCGCCCATGCTCGACGGATTTTTGTCCGAGAGCATGCTGGGCCGCGCGCAGGAGGCGAAGCGGCTCGAGATCAAGGTGCACAACCTGCGCGACTGGTCGAAGGACAAGCATCACACCACCGATGACCGGCCGTTCGGCGGCGGGGCGGGCATGGTGTTGCGGTGCGATCCTGTCTTCGCCGCCATCGAGCAACTGCAGACTCCCGGCTGCCGGCGCATCTACCTGACGCCTGACGGCACGCCGCTCTCACCCGCGCTGGCGTTGGAGCTTTCGCAGCAGTCGCATTTGGTGCTATTGAGCGGCCATTACGAGGGCATCGACCAGCGGATTCGCGAAAAAATCATCGACCAGGAGATCAGCATCGGGGATTATGTGCTTACCAACGGCACACTTGCGGCGGCGGTGGTCATCGACGCGCTGGCCCGTTTCATTCCCGGTGTGCTCGGTGAAGAAAAGTCGTTGACGACCGAAAGTTTCACCAACAAGTTGCTCGACTTTCCTCAATACACGCGTCCCGCCGTTTACCGCGACATGTCCGTGCCAGAAGTGCTCCTCTCGGGCCACCACGGCGAAATCGAGCAGTGGCGGCACGCGAAACAAGTGGAAAAAACCCAGCAAGTTCGTCCCGATTTACTCACATAACCAGTCATGAATCCCATTATCCAGGAAATCACCGCCGCTCAGGTGAAACATAAAGTTGCGCCGTTCAAAGTCGGCGACGGTGTCCGCGTGCACACCAAAGTCCGCGAGGGTGACAAGGAACGCGTCCAGATTTTCGCCGGTGTCGTCATCGCCCACAAGGGCAGCGGCATCCACGAGACCTTCACCGTCCGCCGCATCAGCTACGGCGAGGGCGTCGAGCGCGTGTTCCCGGTCAACTCGCCCAACCTCGATAAAATCGAGGTTGAGAAAGATTCCAAGCCGGGCAAAGCCCGCCTCTACTACCTCCGCGACCGCACCGGCAAGGCCGCCATGGCCGTCAAGGAGAAGCGTTACGACGCCGCCGCGGCCAAGGCCTGAGCTTTTCGTCCTGGTGAATTTCAAAAGCGAACCGCGAGGTTCGCTTTTTTTTATGCCAAAAATTGGGCTTTGCACGCTGGAGAAACGCGGCGTTAATACGCACTCACGCTTCCGCCTCTTCCTACCATGAAACTTCAGACTGAGATTCTTGCCCTGGCCTCCGCCCAGGCCCGCGGCCTCGCCATCGATGCCGTTCATAAATGTTCCTCCGGCCACCTCGGTCTGCCGCTCGGGGCGGCGGAAATCGGCGCCGTGCTTTACGGCCATGCGTTGGTGCACAACCCCGACGAGCCCCGCTGGCTCAACCGCGACCGCTTCGTGCTGTCCGCCGGCCACGGCTCGATGTTCCTCTACAGCTGGCTGCATCTGAGCGGCTATGATCTGTCCCTCGAGGAGTTGAAGAATTTCCGCGTGCTCCACAGCAAAACGCCCGGCCATCCGGAATTTCACGAGACCCCCGGGGTCGAGGCCACCACCGGTCCGCTCGGCCAGGGCATTGGCAATTCGGTCGGCCTGGCCCTGTCCGGCCAGATGGCGGCGGCGCATTTCAACACGCCCGGGTACGAGATATTCAACCACCATGTCATCTGCCTCGCAGGCGACGGCTGCATGCAGGAAGGCGTGGCGATGGAAGCCTGCGCCTTCGCCGGCCACCAGGGGCTCGACAATCTGATTCTCATTTACGACTCCAACGATGTGACGCTCGACGCGATGGCGGACAAGACACAGAGCGAAAGCGCCGCCGCCCGTTTCAAGGCCATCGGCTGGGACGTGCAGACGCTGGCCAACGGCCACGACCTCGACGCGATCCTCAAGGCCCTCAACAAGGCCAAAAAAGCCCAGAGCGGCAAACCGCAGCTCATCATCGCCAAGACCGTGATCGGAAAGGGTATCCCCGAAGTCGCTGGCACCTCGAAGGGCCACGGCGAGGGTGGGGCCAAGTTCGCCGATGCGGCGCGCCAGGGGCTCGGCTTGCCGGCAGACCAACATTTCTATGTCAGTGACCAGGTGCGCGCCTATTTTGCGGACCACAAAAAACGGCTCAAGCGCGGCGGCAACAAGTGGAAGAAACTCTTCGCCGCCTGGCGCGCGGCCCATCCCGCCAAAGCCGCGCTGCTCGATCGCGCCGGCCAGACGCCGAGTGCCGCGCATTTGCTGGGCAAGATCCCGCTCTTCCCGCCCGA
>JANMVS010000224.1:0-2027 GCA_031392885.1 Verrucomicrobiota bacterium | reverse complement strand
ACTGGGCGTTCATGCCCTCGCCCTGCTGGGTCGGGTCCGTCCGCTGTGTGCGGTGCTGGAGCGGCTGAACCAGCTGCCCGCCGGGCTCTGCCGGCCGGTCGAGTGCTGGGGTTTGAAATTCCCCAACGCCGTCGGGCTCGCCGCCGGCTTTGACAAGAATGGCCGCGCCTGGCCGGCGGCGGCGGCCCTGGGCTTTGGTCACGTCGAAATTGGTACCGTCACGTTGCACGCCCAGCCGGGCAATCCCCGGCCGCGCGCCTTCCGCTATCCGGCGGAGGGGGCGGTGATCAACCGGATGGGCTTCAATAATATGGGAGCGGCGGCGCTGGCCGCCCGGCTGGCGAAACTGCCCGGTCCGGGCCGACGGTTGATTCCGCTCGGCATCAATCTGGGCAAAAGCAAGGTCACCCCCCTCGGCCAAGCCGCGGAGGATTACCTCGGCTGCTTCCGCCTCTTGGCGGATCACGCTGACTATATGGTGGTGAATGTCAGCAGCCCGAACACCCCGGGACTGCGTGAACTGCAGGACGCCGCCTGGCTGAAACCGCTGCTCGCCGCACTGGTGGCGGAGAATCAGGCACGGGGCGCCGCCGGCAAACCGCGCCGGCCGTTGCTGCTAAAGATCGCGCCCGATCTCAGTTTTCCGCAGATCGATGCCGTGCTTGGTGTGATCGACGAGCTCAAGCTGGATGGCATCATTGCGACGAATACGACCCTCGCACGTCCCGGCGCACTGGCCGCAGTCAACGAGGCGGGCGGGCTGAGCGGCTGGCCGGTGCGGCGCCGCTCGACGGAAATCATCAATTACATCGCGCGGGCCACGGCGGGGCGTCTGCCCATCATCGGCGTCGGCGGCATCATGGACGAGGCCTCCGCGGGCGAGAAAATGGACGCGGGCGCCACCTTGGTGCAGCTTTATACCGGATTGATATACCGCGGTCCGTTCTTCGCGGCCGAAGTCGCCCGCGCGCTGGCGGAGCGACAGAGGAAGTAAGCCGGGGGGCGTTTTCTCCGGTGGAAGCAGGTGACTTCACTCCGCGAGGTGTGGGTTGGATGGTTGGGACCATCCAGCCTTGGCCGCAGCGGGACCGTGGCCCCGGCGCGGCGGGCCCAGCGGTCCCGCCCTACCGTTAGATTCCCGGCCATCTGAAAATCTAAAATCGAGAATCCAGAATTGAAAATAATCAAATCATCCAATCGCCCGCATCCTCGACCAGTGTTTCTTTCTTTTGGCGGGCCCGGATCACGAGATCGTCACCCTTATAGTACGCGATGCTGTGGGCCGGAACGGATTCCAGCAGCCACACGTTGCCGCCGATGACGGTATGAGCGCCGATGCGGGTGTCGCCCCCGAGGATGGTGGCATGGGCGTAGATGGTGACGTGATCCTCGATCCCCGGGTGGCGTTTGCCGCCCTTCACGGGATTGCCCGCCCCGTCGACCTCGAACGATTTGGCTCCAAGGGTGACGCCTTGGTAGAGTTTCACATGATTGCCGATGGTGGCCGTCTCGCCGACCACCACTCCGGCGCAATGGTCGATGAAGAAGTGGGTGCCGATCTGCGCGCCCGGGTGGATGTCCACGCCCGTGCGCTCGTGGCCGTATTCCGTGAGCATGCGCGGCAACAGGGGCACCTTGAGTCGATAGAGCACATGCGCGATGCGCTGGAGGGAAATGGCGAGGACGCACGGGTAGGCGACGATGATTTCCTCGACGCTGCGCGCTGCCGGATCGCCCTCGTAGGCAGCATTGACATCGGTCTGAACGACGCGGCGGATATCCGGCAACTGGGTGAGCAGGGCCGTGGTGATGCGGCGGGAGTTGGCGGCGGGATCAGCGTCGCGGGCGAAGCGCAGGCTTTTCTCCACTTCGGTGCTCAGGCGCTGGTCGATCTTGGCCAGCAGACGGTCCAGCCAGGCTGGCACGTCCTTCTGCGCGAGGCTGGTCTGCTCAAAATAGCCTGGAAACAGGACATGCATGAAATCGCGAGCGAGTTCGGCGACCGTGTCCTGGGAGGGCAGGTTGAC
>JANMVS010000222.1:0-1532 GCA_031392885.1 Verrucomicrobiota bacterium | reverse complement strand
TTCAACGAGGAATGGGAATATTTCGCCGGCTTGCGGGACAGCGGACCGCTGGCGGCGCATTTCGCCGCGGCGGAAAATCATCTGCTCAAGACGGTGTGGGCCTATCCGCGCAGTGCCCCGGATTTTGCGCGGCCCGGCAAGGCCGCGACGGAGTGGGGCCCGTGGATCGACACCGGCCGGCTCTACCCGCAGTTCTTTCCGGCGTTCGGTGACGGCAAGCTGGAGGAACTGGTGGCGGCCGTCGGCTTGCAGGCGGAGCTCGGGGCTCTGGCCGCGGGGCATTGTCCGGCCGGGCGGCGACAATATCATGCAGCGCTCTATGATGCGCTCGCCGGCGCGCTGCTGTTGCGGGCGTTCTTGCGCCGGCCGGAGTATGCTGAGACCACGATCCCCTGGCTGTTGCAGATGAGCACGCTGGATCCGGACAAGCGCGGGGCGCTGCAGCAGGGAGATCTATTCTAACCACCGCTGAACCTGGCGAGCGGAGACGTGACCAAACCCAAGTCCCCGACTTTAGACCACGGATTTCACGGATTCGATCTGGATAATTTCAATGCCAAGGAGCAATGGTTTGGATCCCAATCCCATGGTATGCGGGTTTGGGTTCCGTATCCGGGTCAATCCGAGCCATCCGTGGTTAAATCGTATTGCTTCAACTTGGTCAGCTGGGCCAGCGTCCGCAGGACGAACCAGGGATTGTGGACTAGGTAGCGTCGCCAGAGCCGGCGCGGTTCGGTGCCGAGCCGGAAAAGCCATTCGAGGCCACTCCGCTGCATCCAGCGCGGGGCCTGGGCCACGCGGCCGGAGTGGAAGTCGAACGCGGCGCCGACGCCGATGAGCACGCCGGCCTCCAGAGCGGCCCAGTGTTTCGCCATAAATTTTTCCTGAGTCGGAGAGCTCAATCCCACCCAGATGATGTCCGGTGGGGCGGCCGAGACCGCGGCTTGCAGGGTGGCGAATTCGGCGGGCAAGAGTTCGCGGAAGGGCGGGGTGTAAGTGCCAACGACGGCGAGGCCCGGGAAGCGGGTGCAGAGTTTTTCCCGCAATTGTTCCGCCACCCCCGGTGCGCCGCCGTAGAAATAGTGGGCCAGGCCGGCCGGGCGGCCGGCGGCGCACACGGCGGCCATCAAGTCCGGGCCGTAGACCCGGGTGAGGGCCCGGTGTCCCGACCAGCGGCCGAGCCAGACGAGGGGCATGCCATCGGGATGGGTGAGCCACGATCCGTTGAGGGCGGTGCGGAACGCCGCGTCACGGCACGCGGCGTTCACGCCGTAAGCTGTGGCATGACAGATATAGCCGAGGTGTTTCCGCCCGCGGACCGAGAGCACGAGGTCGCGCGCCGCGTCGAGCGACAGGGCGGAGACGCCGGTGCCGAGGACGTTGAAACGCGGGGGTGGATTCACGGGAGGGAGATTGCCGGCAAATCCAAGGCCGCGCAATGCGGGATCATCCTATTGATCCTAAAATCCGCAGATCGATCTCGTCACAGAGAGCACAGAGTTAGGAAGGAGTGCAGGGAGAAATACTTACGG
>JANMVS010000187.1:0-7927 GCA_031392885.1 Verrucomicrobiota bacterium | reverse complement strand
GGCCGGCGGTGGGCGGGCGGAAGAAAAGGGCGAGGGCGAGGGCGGCGCCGGATGCGACCGCCAGGGGCACGAGGAACAGGCTCTTGAAATCAATGACGGTGCCGGTCGTATAGACTTTCTGGAGCAAGAACGGGCAGAGGGAGTTGGCAAGCAGGGCGCCCACGCCGAGGATCTGCAGATTGAAGAGGCCCTGGGCGCTCGAGCGGATGTCCTTCGGGCAGCAGGCATCGACGAAGATGTAGACCGTCGCGAAGAAGAAAGCGTAGCAGATGCCGTGGAGCACTTGGATCACGATGATCATCGCGGGGCTTTGCGGACAAAACGCATAAACCGCAAACCGCGCCGCGTGGCCCAGGATGCCGACGACCATCGTCGTGCGCCAACCGAACTTCTTCAACGTCGCGCCCAGCACGAACATGGTGAGAATCTCGGCGATCTGCCCGAGGCTCATCACCGGTGTGATCCAGTTGGCGGCGATGCCGACGCCGCCCGCTTCCCGCGCGGTGCCGAGGAAGACGCCGGTCCAGTTGAAGTAGCAGTTGTGGACAAAGGAGTCGGCGAGCGTGACCAGCCACAACGCAAGGAGGAAGGGATGCCGCAGGAGTTTCAGGGCCTCGAGCCACGCGAGTTTTTCGCCCGGGCCGGTGGCGGTGGGCGTTTTCGGCGCGGTCCGCGGGAGGGTCAGGCTGAAGGCGGCGAGTGCCAGGGACGCGCCGCCGGCCACAATGAAGGTCCACCGGGTCGCGGCCTTCGCGGCGGCCCCGGTGAGGGGATGAGCGAGGGCGGTGCCGAGCCAGTCCACCAGGCCGGTCGGGGACGCGGCCTGAACGGCCTCCCAGTTGACAAAGATGAAGGTGAACGGCCAGGCCGCGAGAATCCAGCCGAGGGTGCCGCCCATCCGGACGAGGCCGAATTCCTTCTCGGGATTCTTCATGTTCGCGAACGCGATCGAGTTCGTGATGGAGATCGTCGGCACATAGAACAGGCAGTGGACAAGCATCAGCCCGAAGAACGGCAGAAACTCCTTGGTGAAACCGCAGCCGAGAATGGCGAGACCGCCGATGAGGTGGGAGCACGCGAGGAATTTTTCCGGGGCGAAACGGCGATCCGCCCACTGGTTGCCAAAAAACATTCCGACAATGGAGGCGACGGGGAAGGCGTTCAGGATGAGCGACTGCTGCCCGGGGGTGAACCCGAGACTCGGGAGGTAGCCGAAGATCAACGGCAGCCAGGCGCCCCAGATGAAAAATTCGAGCACCATCATGAAAAAAAGCCGGGGCTTGGCGGAGGGAACAGGAGAACTCATGGGCGCGGATATTAGGGGCAGGGATCGGGCCGACGTTTCAGGCGGGGCGGTCGAACGATTACACTGTGGGGGGAGGAAGCGCCGGCTCGCCAGCGCAAAAATTGGGGCCCGGCGGCGAGGTTAGGCAACCTTCGATCCGCGCATCCACCGGGAATATGGGTTGCGAGCCGGGCGCCGATCCACTCAAGATGACCGCTGCTGAGGTTTGAGAAATACAGTGACGTTGGCTGCTGGGAAATCCGTCGGGGATAAACCCCGACCTACAGTCAAATCGGGTCACACGGTGTAATGCGAAATTCAGCAGGCTCCCCTTGTCCCACTCATGAAATCCCCCGTCGCCCCAACTCGTCGTCATTTCGTCAAGGCCCTGGGCACCGCGGTGCTCGCCGCGCCGTTCATCACGCGCAACCTGCTGGCCGTGCCCCCGAGCAGTGTGCTGCGCCACGCCAGTTTTGGTGCCGCAGGCATGGCTTGGTCGGACATCGAGATGCTGTGCAGCAATCCGTTCGTCAAACTCGTGGCCGTGGCCGAGGTGGACCTGAACCGGCTGGAAAATGTGAAGGCCACGTTCCCCAACGTGAAAGTCTATCAAGACTGGCGCGAACTGCTGGACCGGGAGGGGAACAATCTCGATTCCGTCAACGTGTCGGTGCCTGATCACCTCCACGCGCCGATCGCCCTCTCCGCGATGCAGCTCGGCAAACATGTCTATTGTCAAAAACCGCTGGCGCATGACCTCCACGAGACGCGGGTTCTCACCCGGTTTGCCCGCGAAAAAAAGCTGATCACGCAGATGGGCATTCAGATTCACTCGCAGAAAGTGTACCGTCAGGCCGTCGCGCTGGTGCAGGCGGGCGCGATCGGCAAGGTCAGGGAAGTCCACACGTGGAGCAGCAAGAAATGGGGCGATGTCGGCGCGCCGCCGGCGCCCGCTGCCGCCGTGCCGGCCGGTTTCAATTGGGATTTATGGCTGGGGGGCGGCGCGGCGCGGCCCTATGTCGGCGAGGCCTATTATCATCCGGAGAACTGGCGGCGCCGGCTCGATTTTGGCACGGGAACTTTTGGCGACATGGGCTGCCACATTTTCGATCCGGTGTTCGAGGCCCTCGCGTTGACGGCGCCGCTTTCCCTTCGTTCGGAAGGCCCCGCGCCCGACCAGTGGAATTGGGCCATCAATGCCCAGATCCGCTATATTTTTCCCGGGACCAGATACACGGAGGGTCCGACAGTTGCCGTGACGTGGTATGACGGTGACAACCGGCCGCCGGCGGAAATTCAAGCGCTCGTCACCCCGCCCCAACCCCGCGAACGGAAATCCGATGCGGGGACCAAGACCGAGGATGGCCTTGACCAGGGCTCGATCCTGATCGGCACCGAAGGCGTGCTGCATATTCCGCACATCGCGACACCCAAGCTTTATCCGCTGGAGAAATTCCACGATTACCCGCTGCCAGAAATGCCGGGCACGAATCATTGGAACGACTGGGCTGAAGCATGCGTCGGTGGTCCCGGTCGACCCGCCGCGGCCTTTGATTATTCCGGTCCGCTCACGGAAACGGTGCTGCTCGGCACGGTCGCAGTGCGTTTCCCGCAGACCACGCTGGCCTGGAACAGCGCCCGGCTCAAATTCGACAACGTGAAGGCGGCGAATGCCTTCATCCGCCGGCCCTATCGGAAGGGTTGGACAGTCGCCGGCCTCTGAGCCGAGTCATGCCGTTGCCATGGGTGGAACGTGGCCTCCGGACGCGTTTAACCCCCGGCGACCCAAGCCAACCCGTCCCGAGGCCGGGTTCCACCTTTTAGTTCCGGCCATTCATGAGCAGAACGCTGGCTCAACTGCATGACTACGGCTGATCCTGCCTACTTGGCGGTGACTTCGCGGTATTCGCCGAGTGCGCGGTAACGGGCGTAACGGTCGTCGAGCAATTGCTCCGTGGTCTTGGGGATCAGTTCATCGAGATGGCGGATGAGGGCGACTTTCAATGCGGCAATGGCCGCCGCAGGATCGTTGTGGGCGCCGCCCATGGGCTCGGTGATGACTTCGTCCACGACCGCGAATTCCTTCAGATTGGCGGCGTTGAGCTTGAGCGCCTCGGCGGCTTGCGGGGCGTTGGCACGGTCCTTCCACAGGATGGCGGCGCACCCTTCGGGGGAGATGACCGAGTAGTAGGCATTCTCGAAAATCAGCACGCGGTCGGTGACGCCGATACCCAGCGCGCCCCCCGAGCCGCCTTCGCCGATGATCACCGCGATGGACGGGACTTTCAGCATGGCCATTTCACGCAGGTTGACGGCGATCGCCTCGGAAACGTGGCGGGCCTCGGACTCAACGCCGGGGGAGGCGCCGGGCGTGTCGATGAACGTGATCACGGGCAGGCTGAATTTCTCGGCGAGTTTTAGCAGACGGAGGGCCTTGCGGTAGCCTTCCGGCTGGGGCATGCCGAAATTCCGGATGATATTCTCCTTCGTATCGCGGCCCTTTTGCTGGGCGATGATCATGACCGGGCGGCCCTCGAAGAAGGCGGTGCCGCCAACCAGCGCGCGGTCGTCGTTGAACTGGCGGTCGCCGTGCAGTTCCTGGAAATCGACGCAGAGGGCGGCCACGTAATCAAGGGCGTAGGGCCGTTTTGGGTGTCGAGCCACCTGCACGCGCTGCCAAGGGGTGAGGTTGGTGTAGATGTCCCGTTTGGTCACCTCGATCTTGGCCTCGATGGTCGTCAGTTCGCTCGCCATATCGATATTGTTCTCAAGGGATTGCTGATGCAGCGTTTCGAGTTGCTTTTCGAGTTCGCGCAGGGGCTTCTCGAATTCCAACAGATAGGCGGGTCGATCCATGGATGGCACGATAGGTGGCCGGGTTGGCCGCTGTCAACGCGGGCCGGCCAGCGGCGGGGATTCCATTTGTAGGAGCTTGTTTACAAGCGAGGTAGGATTTTGTTCGTTGGCGTACGCCCTGAATTGCCGATGAACAGACTCCGACCATGATCGGTCGGGCCTTCCTGTCCTCCGACTTGTCCGCCCCAGCTCGCAGCGCGACGGCGAAAGCCTTGGCGAAGGAGGAACGTCCGACCTGTCGGGGATAAACCCCGACCTACATCAGAATCCGGTGCTCGGCATCATAACCCGTCTTTTGCGGCCTCCGGATTATTCAATTGGTCCTTCCAGCTGAGAATCTTGGCTCGGGCGCCGAATTTTTCCGCGGTGGCCTTGTCGCCCTTTTCCATCCAAATGCGGGAGAGCGTGGTATTGATGAAAAGATCGTCGGGACGGACTGCATGGGCCTGCTCCGCCGCGGCAAGGGCGTCGTCGAACCGGCGCAGGCTGAAAAGGATTTCGGCAAGGGCATGCCAGGCCTCGAACGAGTCAGGCGCGGCGGCGGTGGCGCGGCCCAGCTTGGCCAGCGCGGCGTCATTCTCGCCCATCGTATAGTCAAACGTGGCCTCTTCGATGAGGGATTGGATTTCGGTGGGACTCACGGCGCGCACCGTAGCACGGTCCGGGCAAAAAGAAAGGACGGCCTTGACGGGCCGTCCGGGCTGGGAAAATAGGCGGGAGGGCTTACGCCTTCTTGAAGCCGGCCTCGATCGAGATGTTTACGGTCACATCATCGCCGAGCACCTTGCCAAGCATGGCGGGACCGCTCACACCGAAATCAGATTTCTTCAGGACGGTGGTGGCCTCCCAGCCGGACAGGAAGGTGCCCGGGCGCATGCCGGGGCCGAAGCCGAGCGAGGTGACCTTGAGCAAGACATCCTTCGTGACGTCCTTGAGCGTGAGGGCGCCGGTCACATCAAAGGTGTTTTCGCCGGTCTTTTTCCAGCTTTTGCTCTTGAAGGACATGGCGGGAAACTTGGCGGCATCAAAGAAGTCGGGCGACTGCAGGTGCTTGTCCCGGTCGGCGTTGGCCGTATTGATCGAGGCGATCTCGATGGTGGCCTCGACACTGCTGTTCTCCAGGTTGGTGCGGTCCACCGTGATGGTGCCACTGGTTTTGGTGAAGCTGCTGGTGAATTTGGACAGCATGTGACGGATGCTGAAGCCCGTCGAAGAATGGGTGGAATCGATCTGATAGATTTCAACTTCGGCGCGGACGGTGGCGAGGAGACTGAGGACAGCAAACAGGGTGAGGAGACGTTTCATAAGTGATGGGTTTTAGTGGGAGTGGATGACATGAACTACTCAGTTTCACATTTGCTGCAACTGGAGATTCAACGTTCGGGGAACTTCACAGAATCAGCATGGCGTCGCCGTAGCTGAAGAAGCGGTATTCGCGGGCGACGGCGTCAGCATAGATCGCCCGCAACCAAGCGATGCCGTCGGTTGAGCCCGGCGCCAGGAAGGCGGCGACCAGGCAGAGCAGGGTTGAGCGGGGCTGGTGGAAATTAGTGATGAGGGCATCGGCGCCACGAAAGGTCCGCGGCGGGTAGATGAAGATGTCCGCCTCGCTGTGAAAGGGCTGACCGGGGTGGAGCGCGTTGCCCTCAACGCGCTCAGAGCGTCTTGAGGGCAAGCCGCTCCACCTCTCGGCATCCGGCTGGAGTGAGATATAGTCCTCGAGGGTGCGCACGGAGGTCGTGCCGACCGCGACGCGCCGGCCCTTGGTCGTAAAGAGGGCCTGCTGGGTGTCGGCGGAGATTTCGTAAACCTCCCGATGGATGGCGTGTTCCTCAATGTTCTCCGTGGAGATTGGTCGGAAAGTGCCGAGGCCGACATGCAGGGTCAGGTCGGCAAACTTGACCCCGGCCCCGGCGAGCCGGGCCAACAGTTCGGGGGTGAAGTGCAGGCCGGCGGTGGGGGCGGCGGCGGCAACTTGGTGGCCCCGGTCAGCGTAGACGGTCTGATAGCGTTCCCGGTCAAGGTCGCGCTCGGCGGCGTCGTGCCGGGCGGTGATGTAAGGCGGCAAGGGCATCTCGCCGATCCGGTTGGCGACCGCGAGAATGTCACCGTCCGGGGTGGCGAAGGCGACCCGCACGAGTCCATCGGCGGTTTTTTCCCGGACGGTGCCCGTGAAAATTCCGGCGAGCCCGAAGGTTGAGCCTACCGGCAGCTTTTTGCCCGGACGGAGGAGGCACCACCATTCATTCACATTCGCGCGGCAGTTTTTTCCCTGGAGGCGCGGCGCCCCCGCCGCGCTTTGGACTTCGCGGGCGAGGTCGCCCGCGCTCCAGGCCGGCCGAAGCAGGAGGCACTCAACCTGTCCGCCGGTCGGTCGGGTGGCATGCAGCCGGGCGGGAATGACCGCTGCGTTGTTGCGGAAGAGGCAGTCGCCGGCCCGGAGGTAGTCGGGCAGGTTGCGGAAGTGGCGGTGCTCGACGGTGCGGGACGCCCGATGGACGACCAGCAGCCGCGACTCATCGCGCCGGTCGGCCGGTTTTTGGGCGATCAGGTGCTCAGGCAGGGGATAGTCGAAAAGGTCCGTCTTCAAGATAGGCCGAAAGATTTATGTTTCTCGACTGGATTAGAATTCGGGCCGCTGGCAACCTTTCTCGATGGAAGAGGCCCCTTGGAAAAAATACCTGCTGTGGCTGACGGCGGCGGCTTGTGTTTTTCCGTGGGTGACGCCTGCAGTTGCGCTGTTTGTTGGCCTCTGCTTTGCGTTGCTGATCGGCCGCACCGACGCGAAACGCGCCGGAGTGATCCAGAAGTACCTCCTGCAGGGCTCGGTGGTGGGTCTGGGATTTGGCATCCATTTCAGTGCGGTCATCAAGGCGGGCTCAACCGGGGTGTTGATTACGGCGGGTTCGTTGGTCGCCACGATCGCCCTCGGCCTGTTACTGGCCCGGTGGTTGCAAGTGGAGCGGACGACGGGGCAGCTCATCTCGACCGGCACGGCGATTTGCGGTGGCAGTGCCATCGCGGCGATGGGGCCGGTGTTGGGTGCGCAACCACGTGAGATGTCAGTCGCGCTGGGCTGCGTGTTTGTGCTCAACGCCATGGCGCTGTTTGTTTTTCCCGTCATCGGCCATTGGCTGGCGATGCCACCCGAGCAATTCGGTTACTGGGCGGCGATCGCGATCCATGACACCAGCTCGGTGGTGGGTGCGGCGGCGCGCTACTCGCCCGACGCGCTGGCCATCGCCGTGCCCGTGAAGCTGGCGCGGGCGTTATGGATCCTGCCGATGGTGACCGTGGCGGCATTCCTGGTGCGCAAGCCCGGCAGTAAGGCGACGTTGCCATGGTTTATTTTTCTCTTTGTCGCGGCATCGGCGATCGCTTCATTTGTGCCGGCGGGCGGTCCGGTTTACCCTTGGCTGGTCCAGGCGGCGAAGGCGGGGCTGGCGGCCACGTTGTTCCTTATTGGGGCCAGCCTTTCCCCGGGCATGCTCAAGTCCGTGGGCTGGCGGCCTTTCGCCCACGGCATCGCGCTTTGGCTGGTGGTGAGTGTGCTGTCACTGTGGGCCGTGCGGCACTGGTCCTGACGGATTGACAAAAATGCTTGCCTCGCCGGAAGCAAATGAGCCGAATGCCGCTCCGGTTTTCGCCGCTTTAGCTCAGTTGGTAGAGCGACTCATTCGTAATGAGTAGGTCGTCGGTTCAAATCCGACAAGCGGCTCCAGTTCTAACTGCTTTCACCGCAGTGCTGTTGGATGTGCGAGGTCGGAAGCGGACACCAAAACGGAC
>JANMVS010000186.1:0-11410 GCA_031392885.1 Verrucomicrobiota bacterium | reverse complement strand
ATCAATTCCATCAATTTTGTCGGCAACGACCACGTCAAACCCCGCAAATTGCGCGGTGAGATCGAGACCAAGAAGTGGAACATGTTCTCCTGGCTCACCGGTGGCGGCCGGTTGAAGGACGACGAGTTCGACACCGATCTCGGCAAGCTGCGCGACTACTACAAGGAGCAGGGCTACCTCGATATCGAAATTGCCGAGGATAAAATCTCCTTCGACTATCCGAAGCCCGACCGGCTGGTGATCACGATTCGCGTCATTGAAGGCCGCCGCTACAAGGTCGGCGAAATCACCTTCAGCGGCAACAAGCTCTATCCGTCGCGCCTCCTGCGTTATCTGCCGCGGCAGAAGCAGGGCGATATCTTCATTCCCTCGAAACTCGACAAGGACGTGGAGACGATGGAGGACTTCTACGGCCGCGATGGTTACCTCGAAACCCGCGTCAAGCTCGTGCGCAAACCCAATCTGCAAACTGGCAACATCGACGTCGAATTTCTGATCAACGAGAGCGAAAAGTTCCAGGTGGAATCCATCAAGATCGAGGGCAACAACAAGACCAAGAGCATCGTCATCCTCCGCGAACTGGTGATGGGCCCCGGCGACGTTTTCAGTTCGGTGCTGATGAAGATCAGCAAGCTGCGGCTGGAGAACACCCGCTTCTTCGAGGATCCGGTCAACGTGACGCCCGAATCAACCAACATCCCCGGCCGCCGCAACCTGAAGATTTCCGTCAAGGAAGCCCGCACCGGTAACCTGACCTTCGGCGCCGGTTTCAGCTCGCTGGAGCGCGCGGTGGTGTTTGCCGAGATCACCCAGTCCAACTTCGACTTGTTCAACCGGCGCTCCTTCTTTCAGGGCGACGGGCAGAAATTCCGGCTGCGCTTCCAGATCGGCTCGCGGAGCAGCGAGGTCGTGCTCGCCTTCGAGGAGCCCTGGCTGTTCGAGCGGGAACTCGCGCTGGGTTTCCAGATATTCCGCACCACTTCGGAATACAACAGCTCCTTCTACGAGGAAATCCGCACCGGGGGCGAAGTCTATCTGCGCAAACGGTTGTTCAATTGGCTGGAAGGCCGGCTCTCGTACATCTACGAGATCGTCGACATCGGCAAGGTGGCGTCCGGGGCACCCTTGGCCATTCTGGCCGCGGCCGGCAACACCACGACCTCCAAGATCGGTCTGAGCCTGACGCAGGATACACGCGACAAGATCATCAACACCACACGCGGCAATTACGGGAGCCTTTCCCTCAATGTGGCCGGCGGGCCCTTGCGTGGCGACAACAACTACTATCAAATGGAATTCCGGGGCTCGAAATTCTTCCCCATCGCCGAATTCCAGGAACAGGTAGTTGCGCTGATTGGCCGGGTAGGGGTGACCGAAAGCTTCGGCGCCAGCGCCAAACCCACGACCCGCACCATCAAGTTTATCGATTCAACGGGTCTGCCCGCGACCCAGACATTCACCTATATTCCCGACGTGCCGTTTTATGACCGATTCTTCCTCGGCGGTCCGCAGACCCTGCGGGGCTATGAGTTCCGCACGGTCGGCCCGAAAGACGCCTCCGGTGAGCCGCTCGGCGGCAAAACCTACGGGTTTATCAGCTTGGAATACTCCTTCGATCTCGTGAAGCCCGTGCGTTTCGCCTTTTTCTACGATGGCGGTTTCGCCAACAAGAACGCCTATGACTTCAGCCCGGCCGACTATAATGACAACTTCGGCTTCGGTCTGCGCCTTTTCGTGGCCGGCGCCCCGCTCAGCCTTGATTTCGGTATTCCCTTGACCCACGATAAATTTAACAAAAAGGGATCGCAATTTAACTTTTCCTTCGGCACCCGTTTCTAATCCCCATATATCCAACCGCTATGAATAAGATGATCCGCACCCTCATTACCTTGGCCGCCTTCGGCGCCGGTTCCACCGCCCTGCTCGCGCAGCCCGCCGTGAAGCTCGTCGTGGTCGACATGGCCAAGGTCTACGACAGCCACTACAAGACCGAGGAAGCCAATGCCAAGTTCCGCGACGCCGAGCAAAAAGCCCAGGAGCAGGTCGAGGAGTTGAACAAGCAAGGCCAGTCCCTCGTCGACGAATACAAGGAGCTCATGGAGCAATCCAAGAATACGGTCCTCACGCCCGAAGCCCGCAGCAAGGCCGAGGCGGAGGGGCAGAAGAAGCTGGAAGACGTCCAGCGCAAACAGGGCGAAGTGCAGAATTTCCGCACCAATACGCAGCGCTCGCTCCAGCAACGCATCAAGACCCATCGCGATCTCCTCCTCGAGGAAATCACCAAGATTGTGAATGATCTCGCCAAGAAGAAGGGCGCCACCCTCGTCGTCGACAAGTCCGGCCCGACCCTGTTCGGCATCCCCAGCGTGCTTTATTCCGATCCGGGTTATGACATGACTGAAGAAGTCGTTAAGGAAGTGAACAAGGACCGTCCGCCGGCCCCGGTGGCCAGCGCGACACCCGCGGCGGCCCCCATGGTCAAACCCGCCGCGCCCGCGCCCACGCCGCCGGCCCCCTCCTTCAAAGTGCCGAATGTCGGCGTGAAGACGGAACCGAAGAAACCGTAAGGAAATCTTGCCAAGCCCTGTTCACCCGAACAGGGCTTTTTTGTGTCCATGCCGGTCGCTTACACCCCCGCCGAGTTTGCCGCCATCGTTGGTGCCCAGCGCAGCACCGGGAAGACCACGCGGAAGATTAACGACATCGCCGCCTTGGCGAAGGCCCGCGCGGGCGACCTGTCCTTTCTGGGCAACACCAAATACAAGTCCCAGGTGCCGGACTGCCAGGCGACGGCCGTATTGTTGCCCCCGGACTATGTTGGCGAGCCCCGGCCGGACCAGGTTTTCCTTTTTGTGGACAATCCCTCCGTCGCGTTGGCCAAGCTCTGCGCGCGGATCGAGCAGTCGCTCTGGCCCAAGCCACTCGCGGGCGTCCATCCGAGCGCGGTGGTGGCGGCGACCGCGCATGTGGACGCCACCGCCCACATCGGTCCACTGTGCGTGATCGAGGACGGCGTTGCCATCGGGGCGGGCAGTGTGCTCCAGGCTTCGGTCTTTGTGGGCCATGGGGCAAAGGTGGGCGCCGGCTGCTGGATTGCCCCGGGGGGGACGATTGCCTCCTATTGCTCCTTGGCGAACCGCGTCCGGTTGCAGCCGGGCGCGGTGATTGGCTCGGATGGCTTTGGCTACGAACTCGTGCAGGGCCGCCACGTCAAACTCCCCCAAATCGGCACCGTGGTCATCGAGGATGATGTGGAGATTGGCTCCAATTCGACGCTGGATCGCGCCCGGTTCAGCCGCACGGTCGTGGGGGAGGGCACCAAGATCGATAATCTGGTCCAGATCGGCCACAACGTCGTCATCGGCAAACACTGCATCATTATCTCCCAAGTGGGTATTGCAGGCAGCACCACGCTGGAGGATTACGTGATCGTCGGTGGCCAGGCCGGCGTCGGCGGCCACATCACCCTGGGCAAGGGCGCCAAGGTGGGCGGCCAGACCGGCGTCACTTTCAACGTCCCGCCCGGCACTTACGTCAACGGCACCCCGGCCATTCCCTACATGCTGGAGCGCCGGCTCCAGGTGTTGCATCAGCGATTGCCCGACCTGTTCAAGCGGGTCGAGTTGATCGAGAAAAAATTAGAATAATCTTCTCGCTCGTCTCATTCTCCGCTAACTACGCGGCTACATGACGGACACGAAGCTCAAGATATTTTCCGGCTCCTCCAATCGCGCCCTGGCGGAGGAAATCTGCCAGTCCATCGGGGTCCCCCTCGGGGATGCGACCGTCACCTGTTTTCCCGACGGCGAGTCGTTCGTGAAGATCAACGAGAACATCCGCGGGGCGGACGCCTACTTCATCCAGTCCACGTGCCCGCCGACCAACCACCACCTGATGGAGTTGCTCATTATGATCGACGCCGCCAAGCGTGCCTCGACGCAGCGCATCACGGCCGTGATTCCCTTCTACGGTTACGCGCGCCAGGATCGCAAGGACCAGCCCCGCGTGCCCATCACCGCCAAGCTCGTGGCCAACCTCCTCATGTCGGCGGGCGCCAACCGCGTCCTGACGATGGATCTCCACAGCCAGCAGATCCAGGGCTTTTTCGACATTCCGGTGGACCACCTTTTTGCCTCCCCGGTTTTCTTCCAATACCTGGCGACCAAGCGCAGCAACAATCTCGTGGTTTTCTCCCCGGACATCGGCGGCATGAAAATGGCCTCGGCCTATGCCGACGTCCTCGGCGCTTCGCTGGGCCTCGTGGCCAAGAAGCGCACCAGCGCCACCTCCGTCAAGGCGATCAGTATCGTCGGCGAGGTCGATGGCTGTGACGTGCTCCTGGTCGACGACATCACCGAAACCGCCGGCACGCTGACCGCGGCCGCCAAGATTCTGAAGGAACATGGGGCGAAGAGCATCCGGGCGGCCGTCAGCCACTGCGTGCTCAATGAGATCGCCTATGAGCGCCTCCAGGGCGGCCTGATTGATGAGCTGATCACCACCAACTCCGTGCCCATCGATACGCGCGGCCTGCCCATTACCGTGCTGAGTATCGCTCCGCTGCTCGGGGAAGCCATTTTGCGCATCAATACCAACGAGAGCGTTACGAGCCTGTTTAAAATCAAGGGCTTCTAGTCCGGCGGTGGAACCGCCTCTTGCGGCTCCTGTCATTGTGCGCACTATCCCACTATGAAATCCAAGCTGGTTGCCCTCCTCTTTGCGTTAATCACCTCGCTGCTGGGCCTCGCGGTCGGCCTCTTCGGCGCCGAGAAAGCCACGCCCAAGTCAACGCTGCCGAAAACAACGCCGGCCAAGTCCGCCGTGCCGGTCAAGCCCCCGGTGCTCAAGATTGATCCCACCCCGATCAGCGAAACCAAGTCCGCGATCGTCACCAGTTACGCCGATGTCCTGGAAAGCATCCGCCCCGCCGTCGTCTCCGTCTACTCCAGCAAGCTCGTGCGTCAGCAGGTGCCGGAGTTTCTCCGCCAGCAGGGATTGAAGGGTGGCGAGCAGACGCAGCGCGGGCTCGGCTCGGGCGTCATTATCTCCGCGGACGGTTTCATCATCACCAACAATCATGTGGTCGAGGGCGCGGATGAGCTGAAGGTGCTGCTCAACGACGACCGCGAGTTCACCGCCAGGGTCATCGGCAGCGATCCCAAGACCGACGTGGCCGTCATCAAGATCGAGACCGACCACCTCCCCGCAGCCACGCTGGCCGACAGCGCCAAACTCCGCGTGGGCGACGTCGTCTTCGCCATCGGCAATCCGCTCGGCGTCGGGCAGACCGTCACCATGGGCATTGTCTCCGCCACCGGCCGGCGCGTGGGGATCCTCGACGAGGTCGCGGGCTACGAGGATTTCATCCAGACCGACGCCGCGATCAATCAGGGCAACTCCGGCGGCGCGCTGATCGACGCCCGCGGCCGGCTCGTCGGCATCAACTCGGCCATCATCTCCAACTCCCAGGGCAACATCGGCATTGGTTTTTCCATCCCGATCAATCTCGCGAACAGCATCATGAACAGCCTGATCGCGACCGGCAAAGTCTCCCGCGGTTACCTTGGGGTGCAGACCGACGCTCTCGCGCCGGACATGGCCGAGTCCTTCGGGCTCAAGCCGGACGCCAAAGGGGTGATCATTACCGATCTTAATCCCGCCGACGGCCCCGCCGCCACGGCGGGCCTGAAACGCGAGGATATCATCACCGCGATCAATGACAAACCGATCACCTCGCGCGACGATTTGCGGCTCATCATCGCGCAGACTTTGCCGGGCACCAAGATCACCGTGAAATACATCCGCAACGGCCAGGCGGAGTCCAAGGAAGTGACCCTCGGCAAATTGCCGGATGACAGCGCGACGGAGGGGGAATTTCTCCCCGGCGTGACGGTCACGGCGCTCACCACTGAGCTGCGCAAGGAACTGCGGATCGACGACCGGATTGAGGGGCTCGTCATCACGGAAATTGCGGACAACTCACCTTACCGTGACACCTTTCCGCAGGGGGCGGTGATTATCCAATTGAACCGGGTGCCCGTCAGCGATCTCGCCTCGGCCAAGCGCGAGTTGCACGAGGGGCGCAACCTGGCCTTCGTCTATTATCGCGGTGCCTTGCGCTACATCTCGTTTGTCGTCCGCTGAGACCGACGTCCCCTCGGTTTTTGTCTTTGGCGCAGCAGCGCCGGTAGGGCCGGACCGCTGGGCCGGCCGCGAATATCCAGACGGCGCGCCCAGCGACCGAGGCTCCTGCACTCGTCCCGGTCGCGTCCTGCCCTCAAATCGCACCCGAAAACCCGTGGGCTGATGGCCCCGCCGCCAAGATCGCTCCTCAACTCCCCGGCTTGTTTGCCCCGGTTTCGCCGAGCGAGAACCGGGGACAAATCCCGGGCCGCCAGCAGGCGGCAACGGGACATAGCTTACTTCAACTGCCTGGTTTAGACGCGGGGAGTTGCACGAGCCCTGCCGGCACCTGGTCGGCCGGGTAGGTGGGATAGCTCATCTCCAGCAGTGCATAGGTCGGCACCTCGAACTTGGCCTGACCCGCGCTGCGGTCTACGAGCACGGCCACCGCCACGGTGGTTCCACCCATCTTTTTCACGATCTCGAGGCACTCATTTACCCGGCCGCCGCGCGTGATCACGTCCTCGACCACGAGGATTCTCTCGCCCGGCGAGAGGGTGAAACCGCGGCGCACTACCAGCCGGTCATTTTCCTTCTCGGCGAAAATAAAACGACATTTCGCCTGCCGGGCCACTTCCTGCCCGATGACAAGTCCGCCCATCGCCGGAGCCAACACCGTGTCGAAGGCCAGCGGTCCGAGCTTTTGCGCGAGCAGTGCGCCCAGCCGCTCCACTGCCGGCATGTTCTGGCAGACCTGCGCACATTGGAAAAAATGGCCGCTGTGCAGCCCCGAACGCAGGACAAAATGCCCCTGGAGGAGCGCCTTGGTGCGAATAAAAATGTCCGTGACCTCTTGTTGAACCGCATCCATGCGAAAAACGCTGGGATAATCCCGACTCGAAGGGAATCCATTTTTATCGGAGGCGAACCAATCATGCTGATTTTCACAGGAGAACGCTGAGGAAACAGAGAATTTGGATTTCGGGTGTGTTTTCCCAATGGGTGGGAGGGGCTTCAATTGCGTGTTTTTTTCGACGGGTTGCCAGCTGGAGGGCCGGTCTCCGCACCGGCCGCAGGCGACAGCCAGTCCGCCAGCCCGGACGGTACGGAGACCGGCCCTCCATCGATTTCTCGCGAACACGGGCTTGAAAACACTCCCGAGCGTTCATTAGCGTCAATTAGAGGTTATATTCTGCGCTTTCTGTGATGAATGGGCGACACGTTGCGGCGGTAGGTCGGGGATTATCCCCGACTGTTTTCCCCAGCGGGTCGGGCGGACAAGGGAGCCCGACCTACCAAGGCGACGGCCATCGTCATGGTATTTCGTGAGCTCACTAAGCCCTCTCCCCGATTGGTGCGCCGCTTTTGGTCGTTCTCCCTCACCGTCCGGCTGAATTTCTCTGTTCTCTCCGCGACCTCCTGTAAAATAGCTTGGTCTGGGGCTTGGTTCTTCGGTCTTTCAGTCCTGCCGCTTTTGCCCTTACCTCTGAGCGGTTCCCGTCAGCCTTTAATCCTTCCTCCCCATGCCCCCCTCCCTCGACCATCCTGCGCTGGAAGACGAACTCGGCGATGTGCTCGAGAAGGCGGCGCGTCATGCCAATCTGAGCCAGGAACGCCTCGCGGCCTTCGCTGACGTGGATCCGACGCGCATCCAGGACGCGCTCGACTACCGCTCGGAGCTGACCCAGGCCGAGCTCGGCCGGCTGGCCCGGGTGCTCGGGCTGAACGAGGTGGGACTGAACGCTCTCGCGCAGGGCGCCTATCCGCGGGCGGAACTCGACGGCCTGCCGTTCTGCGTGCACCCGCTGCGCATGCCTTACGGAGTCGGGGTGGCCAATGCCTACGTGGTTTCCACCGGCGGCGACACCGCCATCCTGTTCGACGCCGGGGCCAGCCATGCCGAGTTGCACCGCGCGTGGCCGGCACGCATCGCGCAGATCGAGGCGGTGTTCATCACGCACTACGAAGCCGAGCACATCGGCGGTCTCGACGTGGTCCTGCAGGAGACGGAGCTGAAGCAATTTTATGGCCCGCCCACCGGCCGCTGGGCGCAATGCCACGGGCTTGGCGAGGGCCAGACGGTTCCCTTCGACAAAATCAAGGTCACCGCTTTCCACACCCCGGGTCACGCCGCCGAGCATAATTGCTACCTGATCCAGGCCACCGCCCAGCCGGCCGGCGCCGCGCTGTTGATTTCCGGCGACCTGATCTTTGCGGGTTCGCTGGGCGGTGGTTATTTTTGCTGCCAGCGCCAGCTCAAGCATTCGCGGCGCATTTTGGCGATGCTGGCCGACGACACCATCATTGCCCCGGGGCACGGTCCGTTGACCACGGCTGCGAACGAGCGCCGCTACAACCCATTCCTGGCGACCTAGCCCGCATTTCCTGTCCGCTTTCGATGACACGCGGTCCATCCGTAGTTGGCCGAACATAAAAGTCGCTGGGAGTGTGAAATATGCGGGCTAGCGGGAGTTGTTTCTCAACTGCGGGATAAAGGCTCTCATTCCCGTGGGCCGGGCATCTGCTATGCTCAAACTCACCCGGACCGTCCTCCCCGCCCGGTGACTTCCTCACGTATTTCCCATGAGTCTTCGCCTGTTCCTTGCCGCTGCCTTGCTGCTGGCCCCGGTCACCGTGCTGCGGGCCGACCAGCTGATCACCCCGGTGCCTCCGTCGGCCGCGCTGCGGGTGGCGTCCGTGCAGGTGCGCGTGGCGCCGGATCATCGGGACTGGACCTATGCACTCGGTGAAGCCGTCAAGTTTCGCGTCACCGTGACCGCCGACAATGAGCCGATCGATGCAGTGTCCGTGAATTATACCGTCGGGCCCGACATGATGCCGGGCCCCGCCAAATCCGCCGTGGTGCCGCTGGAGGGTCTGGTGATCAACGCCGGCACGATGACGCAGCCCGGTTTTCTGCGCTGTATCGTCACCACCGAGGTCGCCGGGCGCAACTACCGCGGCATTGCCACCGCGGCCTTTGCCCCGGAGAAAATCACGCCCTATCAGACGGAGCCGGCGGACTTCGACGCTTTCTGGCAAAAGGGAAGGGAAGACCTGGCCAAAGTTCCGCTCGAGGCCCGGCTCACCCTCCAGCCCGACGCCTGCACCGACAAGGTGAACGTCTATCATGTCAGCATTCGCACCTTGGGCCAGGGTTGGGATGCACCGGCGCGCATCTATGGCATCTTGTGCGAACCAAAGACCCCGGGACGCTACCCGGCGGTACTGAAGGTGCCTGGTGCCGGTGTGCGTCCGTACTTTGGTGACACCGGTCTGGCCGCCCGTGGAGTTATCGTGCTGGAAATCGGAGTGCACGGCATTCCGGTCAATCTGCCCAAGGAAACCTACGACCAGTTGCTGGCCGGCGCGCTCAATGGCTACTGGCTGTTCAACCTGGATGACCGGGAAAAATATTATTACCGCCGCGTTTACCTGGGCTGCCTGCGCGCCAATGATTTTCTGACCTCGCGAGAAATGTGGGACGGCAAAAATCTGCTGGTGATGGGCGCCAGCCAGGGCGGCCTGCTTTCCATCACCACCGCTGCGCTGGATTTGCGCGTGACCGGTCTCTCGGCGACGCACCCGGCGCTGTGCGACGTCGTCGCGCCACTGCATGGTCGGGCTGGCGGCTGGCCGCATCCGTTCATGCCCGACGCGGCGACGGGCCAGCCTTCCGCCCACGCGACGGCGGCGAAAATCGCCACAACCGCTTATTATGATGCGGTCAATTTTGCCCGCCGGCTGAAGGTGCCCGGTTTCTACATCTGGGGCTACAATGACGCCGTTTGCCCGCCGACCTCCACCTTCGCGGCCTACAACGTGATCACCGCCCCCAAGCAACTCGCGGTGGAATTTGAGCAGGAGCACAGCTACCCACCGGAGCAGAACGACGCCATCTACGGTTGGGTCACCAAATTTCTCGGCCTCAAGTAAACGACCGGCCCTTTTTCATGTCTTTTCCAAAAAAATTCACCTGGGGTGCCGCCGCGGCTGCTTATCAAATCGAGGGAGCCTGGAAGGCCGACGGCCGCGGGCCGTCCATCTGGGACGTGTTTTCCCAGCAACCGGGAAAAGTCTTCGAAAACCACAACGGCAATGTCGCCTGCGACCACTACCACCGCTCCCGCGAGGATGTCGCCCTCATGCGCGAACTGGGGCTCAAGGCGTACCGCCTGTCACTCTCGTGGTCGCGCCTCCAGCCCACGGGCACCGGCAAACCCAATGCGAAGGGCCTGGCGTTCTACGATCGTCTGATCGACGACCTCCTCGCCGCAGGCATCACGCCGTGGGTCACGCTTTACCACTGGGATCTGCCGCAGGCGCTGCAGGATCGCGGCGGATTTCTCAACCGGGAGTTGGTCGATTGGTTTGGCGATTATGCGGCGATCGTCGCCGATTGCCTGGGCGACCGCGTCAAACATTGGATGACCTTTAACGAGCCGCCGGTGATCATCGGCCTTGGCCATCAGGAGGGGCGATTCGCCCCCGGGCTGAAACTGCCCTTCGCCGACTGCCTCCTCGGGGCCCATCATCTCCTCATGGCGCACGGCCGCGGCGTGCAGGCGTTGCGGGCGGGCTGCCCGGGCAAGGTGAAGATTGCCATCGCCCACACGAGCCGCGAACGCATTCCCGCCACGAAGCGCAAACGCGACATCGAAGCGGCGCGGCGCGACTATTTTGCCAGCACGGAGCGCGTGATGTGGAATCTCTCCTGGTGGGCCGACCCGGTGGTCTTCGGGCGTTATCCCGAGGACGGGGTGAAGACCTACGGCGCCGACATGCCCAAGATTACGGCGGCGGACATGAAGCTCATCTCCCAGAAGACCGATTTCATCGCCTACAACTGTTACTCCGGCTGGCCGGTCCGCGCCGCTGCGCAGGGCAACGCCGAAAAAGTTCCCGCCGGCTGGGGCATCGGCAATCCCCGCGGCACGCTCTCGTGGCTGGAGATCGCCCCCGAGGCCGCCTACTGGGCCGCCCGGTTTCAGACCGAGCGTTACGGGCTGCCGTTCGTGTTTACCGAGAATGGCTATTGCAACACCGACTTCGTCCACCTCGACGGCCAGGTCCATGATCCGCAGCGCATCGATTTTATGCGGCGCTATCTGGGCGCGATCCGCCGCGCCGTGGCCGAGGGCGTGCCGGTTGAGGGATATTTCCACTGGTCAATCATGGACAATTTCGAGTGGGCCGAGGGCTACAAGGACCGCTTCGGGCTCGTGCACGTGGATTATCAGACGCAGAAACGCACCCCGAAGGATTCGGCCTACTGGTATCGCGATTT
>JANMVS010000168.1:0-19855 GCA_031392885.1 Verrucomicrobiota bacterium | reverse complement strand
CACGACGGCGCGGGGGCGTTCTTGCTGAAAAAAAGCGGGTAGGGATAAGTTGCACCGTTGCCCGCTGCTGCGGGCCCGGTGTTTGTCCTCGGTTCTCGCTGCGCGAAACCGAGGCAAATCACGGCACCAACTCGAACACCGGCACCTCGAGGTCAGTTTCTTTGGTGCCGGCGAGGAGGGTGTAGGTGATCATCGCGGCGGACTTCACCAAGGCGGCGTAGCGGTCGAAGGTCCATTTTCCCACCGGTTCACCGTTGATCCGGATACAGAGATCGCCGGCTTGGACGGGAAGTTGTGCCGTGGGGGTGTCGGGAATCACAGTCAGCACCCGCCAGTAGACCGGGGAGCGGGAAAAGGACAGCCCGGAGCTGCGGCGGGGCTCCATGGTTACGCTGCCTTCGGTATCCCGTACGAGGGTCACCTGATTGTGCCGCTGGTCGAAGGTAAGGGTGAAATGACGCAGGAATTCCCCGCCGATGGACGAGAGCTGGTCCGTGAGGTCTACGATGGGTTGCTCGATCGTGTGGGAACCAATGAGCACGTTTTGGCTCAGCCGGCCGGTGAGTTGCTGCCGGTCGCCTTGCAGGGAGGAGATCAGGGTGCCGGGGCGGGGGCCGTTGGCGAAACGCGGGTGCAGACCCGTGGAATTAAGACTGAGGCTGCCATCGCTGCCGGTGTCGATCTGGGCGATGAAGGACTCATTGCCCATTTGCAGCGAAATGAGCGGGGTGTTCCGACCATTGTCGAAGGCGATCGTCGCGGCACGGGGCGCGGGCGCGGGTTTCGCCAGGACCAGGGGGGCCGGGGCGAGCAGCAGGCGTTGACCCGGGTAATCCATGGTCAGAAGGGTCTCGCGGAAAAAAGGGAAGCTGATGAGACCGTCGATGGGTACGCCGAGGTGGGCGGAAAGATCGGTGAAATCGAAGATGAGCGCCGGCACATTGGCAAACACCGCCGCCCCCAGGACCACGCGGCGCAACGTGACCGGTTCAAGGTCGATCTCACCGTCGCTGGCCGAACGCACCTTCACCTTGGCTGGCGGCAGGTTCTTTCTGGGCTTCAGGCCCAATCGTTTCGCCAGGTCCGGCGCGACCAGGGTGGCCGTGGAGCCGGTGTCGACAATGAAGCGATCGGTTCGGCCGTCTTCCCCGGCGGACTCGATGACGAAGAAGTTGGAGATGATGCGCGCCGGCAGGGTGGTGCTCCGTCCCGCAACAAAGGTGGTCGCAGTGCCGGGGCGGGGAACGGTGGCGCAGCCGGCGAGAAAAAGCAGCGCCCCGGTCAAGCCAGCGAGCAGCCCGCCGCGGAGAACAGACTGGACGGCGGCGGGCTTCATGGGGCGGAGAGATGGGCGGATGGACGCATGCAGGACTGGGGAAAAAGCAAGGTTGAAGGGAAAGTCGCCGGCGCGCAAAGCCTGTTTCCTTTCATGGGGAAAGTGAAACGGGTGCGGGAACCCCGATCTTCTCCCGGCCGGCCAAATCAGACCGGTCGCGGTCCGGTCCGAGGCGCAGGCTTAATGGCGCGTCGGGCAGCCGCAGCTGGCCTCAAAGCTTGTAAGGCAGCGGAAACTGGGCGGTGAGCTTGATGACGCGCTCCCTCGTGGCCGCGAGGACGGTTGCCTCCGGCGCGGTGCCGATGGCGACGAGCACCCCGTCGAGCAAATCGACGATCTCGGCCATCTCGGTTTCCTGCATGCCGCGGGTGGTCATCGCGGGCGAACCGAGCCGGATGCCGGAGGCCTGGAACGGCGAGCGGGTCTCGAATGGCACGGTGTTCTTGTTGCAGGTGATCTGGGCCTTATCGAGTGTCTCCTGTGCGACCTTGCCGGTGAGGTTGGGCAGCTTGACGCGGAGGTCGACCAACATGAGATGATTGTCAGTGCCGCCGGTGACAATGTTGTAGCCACGTTTGATCATGCCGGCGGCGAGCGCCTGCGCATTCTTGATGACCTGACCGGAATATTCCTTGAAGTCGGGCTTGAGGCATTCGCCGAAGCACACGGCCTTGGCGGCGATGACGTGCATGAGCGGGCCGCCCTGGGTGCCGGGGAAAACGGCTGAGTCAATGGCCTTGGCGTGCGCGGTCCGGCAGAGGATGAGCCCCCCACGCGGGCCGCGGAGGGTCTTGTGGGTGGTGGTCGTGACAAAATCCGCGTGCGCCACGGGCGAAGGGTGGTGGCCTGAGGCGACGAGACCGGCGATGTGCGCGATGTCGGCGAAGAGCAGCGCGCCGACACTCCGCGCGATCTCGCCCATTTTGGCGAAATCAATGATGCGTGAATAAGCGGAGGCCCCGACGGTGATCATCTTCGGCTGCTCCCGCTGGGCCACGGCGGCGAGTTCGTCGTAGTCGATCAGGCCGTTGTCCTCGCGGACACCATATTGGCAGAATTGGTAGAGCTTGCCGGAAAAATTGGCGGGGTTGCCATGCGTGAGATGCCCGCCATGGCTCAGGTTCATGCCGAGGACCTTGTCGCCGGGTTTCAGCATGGCGGCGTAGACGGCGGCATTGGCCTGCGCCCCGGAGTGCGGTTGGACGTTGGCGTGATCGGCGCCGAACAGCTGCTTCGCCCGCTCGATGGCGATGAGCTCGATCTGGTCGACATACTCGCAGCCGCCGTACCAGCGCTTGGCCGGATAGCCTTCGGCGTATTTGTTGGTCAGCACACTGCCCTGGGCCTCCAGCACGGCCGGGTAGGTGAAGTTTTCCGAGGCGATCAGCTCGATATGGTGGGCCTGGCGGTTAAACTCGCCGGCGATGGCGGCGGCGACGGCGGGATCGAGCTGGGCGAGGGGCGTGGCGTTGAGTGACATGAGAGCAGGACGGAGAAAGGCGGGAGGCGGGGAAAGATTATTTTTGGTTTACGAGTGTCTTAATAAATTCCAGCAGACTGGGAATGGCCTCGACCATTTCGTCGCGGCTGGCTTCGTAAACCTTGAGCGGCCCTCCGTAGGGGTCGCCGATTTCCTGCTCGGCGGGCGGCGGCAGGAACTCGCGGAAGAGGTGGAGGTGCGACGGCACCGGCATGGCCTTGTACTGGATAATCGAACGGTGCGACTCGGTCATGACGAATACGACCAGGGCGTTGTCGAGCATCTCCTGCGTCACCGGGCGGCTGCAATGGCCGCTGATATCGATGCCCGTTTTCTTCAGGGCGATAACGGAGTTTTCCGAAACGGGTTCGCCCGCGCGGGCGGCGACGCCGGCGGAGACGACCCGGAGGGATTTCACCGGCCCAGCCTGGCCGGCCAGCGCATGCCGGAGCAGGCCTTCGGCCATCGGGCTGCGGCAAATGTTGCCGGTGCAAAGGACGAGAATGTGGCCGGGCGCAGGCATCTTGGTGCGATAAGCTGTGAGCTTTAGGCCGTAAGCTAAAGTCTGAAAACGCGAAAGGGCAAAACGGGGCGACCTTACCGGCGCAAGGCGATCATCGCCCGGTGCAAATGCACGGCGCGCTGGAGTACGCGGTCGACCAGAGGAGTATCTTTCGGTGCCGGGTCGTTTGCCTTCGGGGCGGTCGGATCGGGCGCCGGCGGGGGCTCGGCGGCAGGGTTGCCGTTCTTGAATTCCTTCACGAGGGTCGCCTCGTCGAAGTGCTCCTTTTCAATTTTGCCCGAGATTAACGTGGCCACCGGCGTGCCGGCAGCGAGTGCGTCATATGCCCGGCGGTCGGTCGCCGGGTCGGTCTGCACCACGACCTTTGGGGCGGGCCGCGAGCCGGCGAGGCCGAGTGTGAATACGGCAGCCGGGGACGCGGTGATGGCCTGCGCGATGGCGGGTGGTGTGGCCGGGCTGACTAGAATGAAAAGCGGCGCGGTGGCGGAATGACCGGTGAGGGCGGCGCGGAGGGAAGCGAGGGCATCGTCACCCCCGGTGGTGTAGCGCAGGTCGAGCACCAGTGTGCCGGCGTCGGGCACGGCCTGGCGGAGGGCGGCGTCGCATTCGGCGAGCGAGCTAATGCGCAGATACGAGAGCCCCTGGCCCAGGTCGGTCAGTTCAGTGGCTGGGGCTAGAACCGAGAGCAGGAGACCGAGAAAGAGGAAAGAGCAGGATTTGATCATGAACGATTGAGCTGGCGGGCGCCAATGTCCCGGCGGAAATACTTGGAGGCGCACTCCAGCTTTTCGCAAGCCCCATAGGCGCGCGCGGCGGCCTCGGCCAGCGTGGGGGCCAGGGCGGTGACGCCCAGCACGCGACCGCCGTTGGTCACAATTTGGCCGGCGGCATTTTTAGCCGTGCCGGCGTGGATCAGGGTGGTCTGTGGGGGCAACGTAGCCGGGAAGGTGATGACATCGCCCTTGGGATAATTGTCCGGGTAACCCTTTGCCGCGATGACCACACAGAGGGCGTAATCAGGCTTCACCTCCAACTTGAAGCCCTGCAGCCCGCCGGTGGCAGCCGCCCAGAGTAGTGCCAGCAGATCGGTGGCGAGGCGCGGCAGGACGACCTGGGTCTCGGGATCGCCGAAGCGGGCGTTGTATTCGATCACGCTCGGGCCGGTCGGCGTGAGCATGATGCCGATGAAGAGTGTGCCGCGATAAACCAGGCCCTCGTCCGCGATGGCGTTCACGGAAGGCCGGACGATTTTGTCCTCAATGCGCGCGAGCAGGGCGGGAGTGACCACCTCGGCGGGCGAGTAGGTGCCCATGCCGCCGGTGTTCGGTCCGGTGTCGCCGTCACCGATGCGCTTGTGGTCCTGGGAGGTCGGCAAAATAACGTAGTCGCGTCCGGAAACGACGACGAGAATCGAAGTCTCTTCGCCGCACAGGCATTCCTCGATGAGGATCCGGCGGCCGGCGGCGCCAAATTTATTGCCGGCGAGCATGTCGCGCACGGCGGCCTCGGCCTCGGCGGACGACTGGGCGACGACCACGCCCTTGCCGGCGGCCAGGCCGTCGGCCTTGATGACGATCGGCACCGGCCGCGCGCGCAGGTAGGCGAGGGCGGGCTCGACCGCGGTGAAGAACCCGGCGGCGGCCGTCGGGATTTTATACTTCAGCAGGATTTCCTTCGTGAAAGTTTTCGAGGCTTCCAGCCGGGCCCCGTCCGCCTTCGGGCCGTAGACCGGGATGCCGGCGGTGATCAACCTGTCCGCGAGTCCGAGCGATAGCGGCACTTCCGGGCCAACGACAACGAAGTCGACTTTCTCCCGCTGCGCCAGTGTGACGAGCCCCGCGATGTCGTCCACCGCGACGGGAAAGCAGGCGACTTCCTGCGCGATGCCGGCGTTGCCCGGGGCGCAGAGCACGCGCGGTTTCGCCGGCGAAGCGGCGAGTGACTTGATCAGCGCGTGTTCGCGCCCGCCGGAACCGACGACAAGAACGGAGGAAGGGAGATGCATAGCCACGAATGACAGATGGACACGGATAGTGGCGGCGTAAAGCCCGAGGATTCGTCAAGCGTGTCACTGTGCTACTCTATCAGACAGAGGACGGGCGGACACGCGTGCAGTGTCGGTTTGAAGGCGAAACCCTTTGGCTGACGCAGGCACTCATTGCGGAGTTGTTCCAGAAAGACGTGCGAACCATCAACGAGCACTTGGTCAACATTTACGAGGAGGGTGAGCTCCAGAGGAGGCAACTATCCGGAAATTCCGGATAGTTCGATTCGAGGGCAAACGGGAGGTGGCGCGCGAGGTGGAGCACTATAATCTGGAAGCGATCCTCTCGGTCGGCTACCGGGTGCGCAGCCTCCGCGGCACGCAGTTCCGCCAGTGGGCCACGGCGCGCCTGAGCGAGTATCTGGTGAAGGGCTTTACGATGGATGATGAGCGGCTCAAGAATCCGCCCAGTAAGGGCCAGAAGGATTACTTCGACGAGCTGCTGGAACGCATCCGTGACATCCGCTCGTCGGAGCGGCGGTTTTACCAGAAGGTGCTGGATAGGGCGTGGACTCGGAAGTTTATCAACGTGTCGGCGAATGCCACAGTCCCGGCAGATTATTGAGGAATACCCATAGAGGTGACAACCTGACCTCAATTGGCAGGGCGAGTCGTCCCCGACGAGCCGCTCGGCCGAACGGCTCATCCGGAGGATTCGCCCTACCCACGCTTCCGTCAGTCACTTCAATCGGCAAGCCTCAATAAGGATAATCCGCCCTACCGCTCAGAGCACCTGCAGGGTTTTGCGGTAGAAGCGGACGACTTCGTCGGGGTCGTCGGTGAAGAGGATATAGTCGGCAATCCAAGCGGGGGCGCGTTTGGTCGCGATCATCTCGCGGAGCAGGCGGCGGAGGTCGCCCCAGAACTTGGAGTTGAAGAACACGTAGGGCACGCGCGGCCGGATGCCGAGCTTGAGGTTGCACAGCTCGATGCCGATTTCCTCGAGGGTGCCGACCCCGCCGACGTTGAAGATGCAAAAATCCGCGGCCTCGAACCATTTCTGGCGGAAGTGGCGCGAGGTTTCCTGAAAGGTGTTGAAGAAATCCACGCCGAGCTCCGGCGGCTGCGCCTCGAGTTCAAGGAAGCACGCGCCGGTCAGGGCGCCTTTGCCGCGGGCCTGGTCGGTGGCGAGGCGCATGACGCCGCCGCCGCCGCCGGTGAGGACGCCGACGTTGGGGCCGATGAAACCCGTGAGGTGTTCGACCAGCCGCGTGATGCGATCGGTGTCGGCCTGCTCGATGCTGAACGCCGAGCCGTAGAAGGCGATGATGGTGGTTTCCTGAAACTTGCGGGCCATTTCCTCGCGGACAAAAAATCCATGGTCTTTCTTGTAGGTGTGCACGTAGAGATCCTTGGTGATCTCGTCATACCAATAGACCTGCACGCCGATGGCGTGGAAGGTGTCGAGGCGGGCATGGGCGTTGCTCGAAAGAAAATAGCCGTGGGTGCGCGAGGCCTGGCGGAAAATGATGCGTTTCAGCTTCACGTCGCCGATCCGCGTAAGGAGTTCGATATGTTCGAGCAGGTCGGGAAAGTAATCGATGATCAGCGTATCGGCGTCGGCGGGCGCCGCATCGAGGGCCTGGATCATGGTGCGGCTGCCGACCGGGCAGGCTTCACCGTCGAGGAACATTTTGAGGTCCTCGTTGGCGCGGACGATGACGGAGCGGTTTTCCATCGTGGCACTCTGCCCGCGGACGGTGATCTTGGTCTTGGGGCGCGCCTCGGCCGTGTCGAGCGGCGGATTGTTATCGAGGCATTTGTAGAGATTGCTGGCGGTCGAGAGGAGGCGCTGGCGTTTTTTGGTGAGGGTTTTGACCTCGGGGTCGGTGAAGGGCGGGGCGCGGAAAAGATCCACGGAGACCATCGGGTTGACGACGGGCTGGTCGCCCGTGTTGTAGATTTCCAGCATGATGTTCGTGCCGAAAGTCTTGATCGGATCGAGCAGCACGGCGCTGGTGTGGAGGCCGAAGTTGCCTTCGCCCTGGTTGAGCACGACATAGTGCTCCTTCAAATACATGGAGCAGCTGGTGAGAATGCCCGAGCGCGGCGGAATGGTGAGCGGGGAGACGTCGTGACGGATTTGGACCTTGTCGAGGAAGCTGCGGCCGGCGTTGCCACTGGCGATCAGCTCGAAATTGATCCGCTGGAGCCGGGGGGAGAGGGTGTAGTTAACCTGGTGCGGGGTGAGGAAGACCCGCCCGCGGGAGTCGATGCTGATGGTGTTGGGCAGCTTGAGGCCGTTGTTTTTGATGGCGTCCCAGATTTCACCAGAGGAGAGCTTGGCGGCGGCGGGCGCATAGAAAAGCCGGCCGACCGGCGTGCCGGGGCGGAGAAGTTTTTTCCAGTAGGCCGCGTTGGGGAAGTTGAGGTCGTAGATGAAGGCGTCGGCGGAAAGCAGCAGGCGGTGGCCGTCCACCGTAGGGGCGCCTTGGAGATGCATCTCGATGCCGATCCGGGCGAGCGAACTGCGTTCGGTGAAATGGAGGTCGGCGAGGTGCGCCTTCAGGAAGTCCATCTCGGCCGCATGGCGCGGCCAGAAGGCCAGAATGAGGGCGACCTTGTCGTTGCCTTTATTTTTTACCGTCAGAATCTGGCCATCGGTGCTATGCCAGAATTGGTTTTCGTTCATGGGATTGCCCAGCTTTAGGGAGGTGGCGCGGGCTGACAAGCTCGGGCTTGCGCGATGCGGGCCAGAGATTTGCTCACCAAAGGGATTGATTTTTGTCCGGCGACGGCCAAGTTCCGACGTTTTTAACGGCACAAAATCGCCCGGGCCGTTTCTTAACCGGGCTTCCTCCTCGAAATGAAACTCACATCCAAAATCACAGCGGGCCTCGTTAGCATGGGCCTGCTTATCGCCGCATCCGCCCAGGATGCCGTCAAATTTAACGTCCCGGGCGTTGCGTCCACCCCGGCCGCCGCCGGGGCGGCCCCCGCGGCCAAGCCCGCCGGCCCCAAGTACACTGAGGCGCAGGTCGCCGAGGCTTATGGCTGGTATATGGGTGCCCAAATGGGCCTGCGCCAGATGGAGTTCACCCAGGCGCAGGTGGAGGCGATGGCGCGCGGCATGATTGGGGCGGCCGCCGGCGGCCAGCCCTCCTTCGATGCGAAGGAAATCGGGCCGGAAGTGGAAGCGTTCCTCGGCAAGAAGAACGAGGCGTTCATGACCAAACTCCGCAACAAGAATCTTGAGGACGGCGGCGCCTTTTTCGCCAAACTCAAGGAAAACAAGAACGTCGTGGAACTCCCCAGCGGGCTCCGCTACGAGATCGTGAAGGCGGGTACCGGCGCGATGCCAAAAGCTGGCCAGATGGTGCAGATGCAATATACGGGAACACTCGTCTCAGGTCAGGTGTTCGACAGCACGCGGGAACGCGGCCAACCGGCCGAGATGATACTGCAGAACGGCCAAGTCATCCCCGGTCTGTTCGAGGGCATGCAGAAGATCGGCGTCGGCGGAACCATCAAACTTTATCTCCCGCCTTCCCTGGCCTACGGTGATCAGGGCAGCCAGGTCATCCCTCCCAGCGCCACGCTCGTGTTCGAGGTGGAGCTGCTCGGCGTCAAGGATGCCCCGCCCGCCGCGGCCGCTCCCGCTCCGGCCGGCAAGTAAGCCGGCCACGGATCAAGCTTTCCTTCTCACAACGCCTCCCGCCCGGGGGGCGTTGTGCTTTTAGTGCGCGGTGGCGCTGCGGCGCCTCAACCCAGCACCGCGCGCACATCAGCGGCGAAGTGCTCGATGGTTTCTGGTATCGTGGCCCATGAGCACATCAGGCGATAGCCGTGCTCCCCGATGAAGCGGTGGAAGTGCCAGCCCCGCGCCCACAACGCCGCGACCGTGGCCGGGGCCAGTTCGACAAACACGCCGTTGGCCTCGGGCTCGGCGAGAAATTTTACCTGCGGCCACGGGCGCAGCGCGGCGGCGAGTTTTTCCGCCATGGCATTGGCGTGTGCGGCGTGGCGCAGCCAGGCGCCGGTCTCCAGCATGCCCACCCACTGCGCGGTGGCGAAGCGCTGTTTCGCAGCCAGCTGGGCGCCCTGCTTCACGCGGTAGTCAAATTCACGGGCATGCTCTTTGTTGAAAAACACGACGGCCTCGGCGGTGTTCATGCCGTTCTTGGTGCCGCCAAAGCAGAGTACATCCACGCCAGCGCGCCAGGTGAGATCGGCCGGTTGAACGCCGCGAGTCGCGAGCGCGGCGGCCGCATTGGCGAAACGCGCGCCGTCCATCTGCACCGCCAGCCCCAGTTTTTTCGCCCCGGCGCAGAGCGCGCGCACTTCGTCCGGCGTGTAGACCGTGCCCCATTCCGTGGACTGGGTGAGCGAGAGGACGCCGGCCTTGGGATGATGCACATCGGAGCGCTTGAGCGCGGCGCGCTCGACGTCGGCCGGCTGCAGTTTGCCGTGGGGGCCGGCGACGGGAATGATCTTGGCGCCGCCGGTGAAAAATTCCGGCGCGCCGCACTCGTCGGTATCCACATGGGAAACCTGGTGGCAGATGATGCTATGGTAGCTGCGGCCCAAGGCCGAGAGGGCCAGGGCGTTGGCGGCGGTGCCGTTGAAGACAAAAAAGACTTCGCAGTCGGTCTCAAACACGGCCCGGATGAGAGTCTTCGCCCGCAGCGTCCAGTCGTCGTGGCCATAGGAGGGCGCGCAGCCGGGGTTGGCCGCGATGAATGCGCCCAGGGCCTCGGGGGCGATCCCGGCGGTGTTGTCGCTGTCGAAGTTGTAGTCGGGCTGAACCGGGTCGGCGGGGGCGGGCATGGCGGGAGGCAGCGTGGGATTTTTCCCGGGGTTTGAACAGGGCGAACTGCTGCATCCTGCACTTGCGCCGGTGCGCGGCGCGGTGTTCGTTAGCGCCCACCAATGGTCGCGCCGGACACCAATCTCTACCTCGTCGGTTTCATGGGCACGGGCAAAAGTGCCGTGGGCCGCTGCCTTGCCCGGCAGCTGGGGTGGCAATTTCTCGACAGTGACCATGAGATCGAACGCACGCAGGGTAAAACGGTGGCGAGGATTTTTGTCGAGGACGGTGAGGCGAAGTTTCGCGACCTGGAGCTTGCCTTCATCGAGCATGGTCACCCGGCGCACCACTGCATCGTGGCTTGCGGGGGCGGGCTTGTGGTGCCGTCGGGCCGGCAGGACCTGCTGAAGTGTCGGGGCGTGGTCGTCTGCCTGCACGCCTCCATCGAGACCATCCTCCAGCGCACCCTGCACACGACCCACCGGCCGTTGCTGCAGGTGGAGAACCCCGCGGAGCAGGTGCGGCAACTCTATGCCGAGCGCGAGGAAATTTACCGACGCACCGGCACGATGGTGATGACCGACCACCGGCCGTTGAAGGAAATTGCCGCGCATGTGCTGCGGATCTTCCGGCAAGAGGCCCGGCGGCCTGGCCCATGACAACGACGGGGACGGTGGTGGCGGGCCCGCCGCGCGAGGCACTCCGGCAGCGGCTGCAGGCGCTGGGCTTCGATGAGGTGCGGTTTGCCGCAGTGGCGGGCGGGCAGGATTCCAGTCTGCGCGACTGGCTCGCGGCGGGGCATCAGGCCGATATGCATTGGCTGGAGCGCACCGCGGAAAAACGCATGAACGCCGACCTGGTGTTGCCCGAGGCGCGCACCGTCATTTTGCTGGGCGTCAACTACTGGGCCGGATCCGTTCGCGAACGGCCGGAAGCTCACCGCAAAAAGCCGCGCTGGGCGGGTTATGCGTTAAACTTGGATTACCACGACACCCTGAAGCCCGGCTTGGCGGCGGCCGGCCGCGTATTGGAGGAAGTGGGTGGCGTGAGCGCGGCGGATTATCGCTATTATGTGGATACGGGGCCGGTGTTGGAGCGCGGCTGGGCGGCGCGGAGCGGGCTGGGTTTCCGGGGCAAGAACGCGATGTTGATCTCGAAAAAGCACGGCAACTGGCTCTTTCTTGCATCAATTCTCACCCGGCTGGAGATTGCGCCCGACGAGCCGTTGCGCAAAAAGACATTGCCGGTGGGTGCCGGCGAACCCGCGGGTTTGCTCTGTGGCAAGTGCACGCGCTGCCTCGATGCGTGTCCGACCGACGCGTTCCCGGCGCCGGGGGTCGTGGATGCGCGGCGTTGCATCTCCTATCAGACCATCGAGAACAAAGGCATCATTCCGCGCGAGCTGCGCGCCGGCATCGGGGAGCGAATCTACGGTTGTGATGTGTGCCTGGAGGTCTGCCCGTGGAACCGATTCGCGCAGGCCGGCCGGCGGATGCTGCTCAGCGCGCGCCAGGACATCGCGGCGATCGGCCTGGAAGAAATATTGGCCCTGACCCCGGGGCGCTTTGCGGAAATTTTCAAGGGCACGGCGATCAAGCGGCTCAAACTCACCGGCCTGCTGCGCAATGCCTGCATCGTAGCGGCCAATACCGGAGCGGAGGAACTTTTGCCCGCCTTGCAGCAACTGGCGGAGCACGCGTCGCCGGTGGTGCGGGCGCACGCGGTGTGGGCGGTGCTGCGCCTGGCGGGCGAAAACGCGGGCCCCTGGCTCCATGCGGCGCGCCGGCAGGAAACTGATCCCGCAGTGATGGCGGAATATGCTGAAAGCAGCGTTCAGTGACCGTCGGAAAAGGCGGAGCTGGCCAACCCGGCGGTCACAGACCGCCGCTACAGTTTGGCCGGAAAGTAGGTGCGCATCTTTTCCGTGAAACTGGCGGGGGGCCGCACGGGCTCGCCGGCCTTGTTGATGAACCCGTGGACGGTGAAGCCCGTGACGAGCAGGTCATCGTCGCGCCGCACCTCATAATCGAGCCGGATGCGGAGCAGCGGTCGCTCGGGCAGCCGGGTGATGATCGTCACCGTGTCATCGTACCGGGCGGGCTTGAAGAACTTCGTGCCGAGTTCGACCACCGGCAGCAGGTAACCCTGGGCTTCCAGTTCGCGATAGGGCAAACCGCATTCCTTGAGCAGGGTGGTGCGGCCGACCTCGAACCACGGCAGATAGTTGCCATGATAGACGACGCCCATCATGTCGGTCTCGGCGTAGCGAACGGTGATCTGGGTGTGTGATTCGATCATGGGTTCAACTTGCCGGCGGATTGCCGGGTTGTCCAAACAAGGATTGCGCCGAGTCGCGCCAAGTGCGGTTGGTGGCCCGGATGCGACCGGCCGCGCCCAGCCGGCGGCGCAGGGCGGGATCGGCGATCAGTTGCGCGAACGCGGCGGTCAGGCCGGCGGTGTCGCCGGGTGCGACCAGCAGACCGGTTTCCCCGTGCGCGACGGCCTCGGCGACCCCACCGATATCGTGCGCGATGATGGGCAGGCCATAAGCGCCGGCCTCCAGATAAACGAGGCCGAAGCCCTCGACGCTTTGTTTGTGCGGCATGCTGGTCATGGCAAAGATGTCGGCCTGCGCGTAGAGGTCGCTCAGTTTGTCGTCCGCAATGTCACCGAGGAACTTCACGGGAAAATCGGCGTCCGTGCCGGCCGCGGCCAGGGCCGTGTCGTAGTTTTCCTTGCCGTGGGCCCCGACCAGCCAGTATTCGAGCGCCCCGCGCTGGGCCGGCGGCAGGGCGTTGAGGGCGGCGATGACCTGCAGTTGACCTTTGCGGGGGTTCAGCCGGGCGACGGTGAGGATGATGATTTTCGGGCCGGGCCGGGCCGGGCGAACTGGCGGGCTGGATCCGAGGTCAGTGCGCAAGGCGCCGGGGGTGATGACGACCTTGGCGGCGGCCTCGGGGAAGTGCTGCTGCAGCAAATTTCGCGCGAAGACACTGACGACACTGATCCGAGTGGCTTTACGCAGCAGGTGGGTGGTGCTCCAGCGCAGAATGCGGCGCGAGGCCAGCCGCTGGATTTCGGAGCCGTGAAATGTCAGCACCAGCTGCGCCGGTTGCAGGCTGTCGAAGTATTGCAGCAGCAGCATGGCGAGCAGCGGGCCGGGTTCGGGGATGTACAGCGTCGCCTGCCGGAGGTGCTCGCGTTGGGCCAGCAGCTGGCGGGCCATGCGCCATTGGCTCAAGAGGCTGTGATCGCCCGCCAAGGGCAGGCGCTGAATCCGGTAGTTCCTTGACAACTCCGGTGCGCCCGGCGGCAGGGCGGGGGCCCAGACCTCCACGGCGTAACCCAATTCCTGCGCCGCCTGGGCCATCTCGGCGGCATAGACCGCGATACCGCCACGATGCGGGAAGAACTCGTGGGTGACCAGGACGAGGTGCCTGGCTGGCTGATCGGGTTTATGGGGAGCGATAAGCGGCATCAGCCGGATTTGGATAAGAGTAACAGCGACTTCTTCGCAGCTGGCTTAATACTAGAACCGGCATGTGGCGCTGTAAGCATCGGCAAGTCAACTGACTAAACTTGGTGGGCCAATCGTGACTGTGAATATCAATATTCAATGTTTTTTTGGGGTTTACATAACCACCTACTTTAACTTACTAATTTGAAGATGGCCCTGTCCGCATACAATTCTTCCGTCATTCAGGTCAAACCGTTTACATCGGAAGATGATGCAAACCTGCGTGAAGCCCTGAAGCGCAGTTCGGCAGCGACTTACGAGGCGGCGGCCCAATATCGCAAGACGGGAAACACCGAGCACTTACCCGCCATTGTACTGGGGATTATCGAGCGTTACGTTGAGCCGGACCTGCGGGCCAAGTTGAAGGATACCGACGATGATCTGCGGATCATCGAGGATCTGGGCATCGATTCCCTGACCATGATGGAGATCGTCATTTTGGTGGAAGACGTGCTCCAGATGACCATTAACAACGAAGAACTCCGGCATTTGCGCACGGTGGGCGATGTTAAGACTTTCATTGAGTGCAAAGTCCGCGGCCTGCCCCTGCCGCAGCCCACCAAGTTTATTCCGATCGAGCAGATTGTGTCGGTCATGCCGATCCAGCCGCCCTTCCTTTTTCTCGGCGAAGCCTCGGTCAGTGCCCACGGGGCCAACGCCAAATACAAGATCAGTGGCCAGGAATTTTTCCTGCAAGGTCATTTCAAGGACAACCCGGTGCTGCCGGCTTCGATCATGTTGGAGGCGCTTGGCCAACTCGCCGTGCTCTTCCTGCTGGAAGGTCAGGTCGGCGAGGCGGGCAAGACCGTGGATCCCAAGATGATTTTCTTCACCTCCTGTGAAGGCGTGCGCTGCCATCGCGTTTGCCGACCCGGGGATGTGCTCAGCCTTTCCATCAAGCCGAAGCGCCTGAAACTGCCGCTCGCCACCTTTGAGGGGCAGATCCGCGTCGGCCAGGAAAAGGCGGCCATCGCCGAGGAAATCACCCTTACTTTTGCTTATGCCGAGGAAGGCGCGCAGCCTATGCCGCAATTCGCGCCCGCTCCGACTGCCGCCGCCGATCAGGCACAGGCGGTCGTCAACGCCTGAACGAGTCAGATGCAGGTCGTCGTGGCTGCGGTGATTGACCGCTCCGGGAAAAGCGTTTTCATTTGCCGCACTTCGGTCGTGTCTCCGGCAGTCGCCACCGCAGTCTAATTTCCCATGCGGAAAGTTTACATCACGGGCGTCGGCTTTATCACCAGCATTGGCAATGATGCGCGGGCCGTATCCGAGAGCCTGCATGAAATGCGCCACGGCATGGTGCAGTATCCCCCGTTTCAAAAACCTGATATCCCCGTCAAGGTCGCGGCTCCGGTCAAGGATTTCCGGACCGAATCCACTGATCCGGAAGACTGGATTTTCCCCGCCCGCTACAACATCCGGCGCGACATTCTGCGCGGCATGGCCCCGCATGGGGTCTATGCTTATTGCGCCATGCAGCAGGCGGTCGAGGATGCCAAACTAACCGAGGCTGATTACTCCAGTCCCCATACCGGTCTGTACGCGGCATCCGGCGGTTCGCCCTTCCTGCTCGGGTACTACCTTGACCGCATGCGCAAGCAGGGGGTCATGCGCTGCCCGCCGCTCGGCATCGTCGCGTCCATTTCGGGTACGGTTAATTTCAACCTGGTCTCGCATTTCCGCATCAAGGGTGCCTCGACCGGTTTTTCCTCCGCCTGCGCCTCCTCGGCCCATGCCCTGGGTTTCGCCTATGATGAGATTGCCCTGGGCCGCCAGAAACGCATGTTCGTCGTCGGGGCGGAAGACGGCAACGTGGAGAGCATTCTGCCGTTTGCCGGGATGCGCGCGCTGTCATTGCAGACCGACCCCAGCATCGCCTCGCGGCCGTTCGATCTCGCCCGTGACGGCTTTGTCGGCACCGGTGGCGCCACCGTGCTGGTGTTGGAGAGCGAGGCCGAGGTCGAACGCCGCGGGGCCAAAGCTTATTGTGAAGTGGCCGGTTGGGGCCAGGGCTCCGATGGCCACAACGTCGCCATCTCGCATCCCGAGGGCGCGGGCCTGTTGCTGGCGATCAATAACGCCCTGCAATCCTCCGAGGTGGCCGCCGAATCGGTCGATTATGTGAACGCCCACGCCACCTCGACCCCCATCGGGGATATTTCCGAGGTCATCGCGCTTAAAGCGATTTTCAAAAATTCCCCCACGCGGCCGGCCGTCAGCAGCACCAAGGCGCTCACCGGCCACGGCCTCTCGCTCGCCGGGGCGATGGAGGCCGGCTTCTGCGCCCTGGCGATCAAGGAGGGCTTCATGCCCGGCTCGGCGCACATCACGAAAATAGATCCCGCCTGCGCGGGGCTTAATATCATCCGCGCCACCCTGCCGCACCGGCCCAATGTCGTGCTGAGCAATAGTTGCGGCTTCGGCGGCGCCAATGTCTGCCTGATCCTGCGCAGCATTACCTGAAGTCACGGCGATGGCTGAGATTATTTTTGCCTCCTCTTACTCCCGCGAATTCGTCCGGAACCGGGCGCGCCGGGCCCGCCGCCGCCGCCCATGAGTCTCGCCGCCATTTCCGCCCGTTACCGCACCGCCTTTATCACGGGCGCCAGTTCCGGACTCGGGCGGGCCTTTGCCGACATGCTGCTGGCCAATGAGGTCGAGGTCTGGGGCACCGCCCGCGACCCGGCCCGCCTGCCCGCCCGCGATAAATTCCACGCCGTCGCCCTCGAGCTCGGCGACGGCGCCGCCGCGGAAAAAATCTTCCTCGCCGCCGAGCAGGCCGCGGGCGGCTTCGACCTGGTGATCAACAACGCCGGCTTCGGAGCCTTTGGCGCCTTTGCGGACACGGATTTTTCCGTCTGGGAGGAGCAACTCCGGATGATGCTCGTCAACCCCGCCCGCCTCAGCCACGCCGCGCTCCGCGGCATGCTGGCGCGGCGGCGCGGTGCCCTCGTCAATATTTCCTCGCTCGCGGCCGAGTTTCCGCTGCCCTACCAAAGTGCCTATAACATGGTGAAATCCGGCCTCTCCGCCCTTAACGAAAGCCTGATGTTCGAGACCGCGGGCACCGGCGTCATCGTCATCGATTTCCGGCCCGGCGACTATCGCACTGACTTCGAGGGTTCCGTGCGACGGGCGGTGGGGGCGAACCTGCTCGCGGTTGATCCGGCGCAGGAAGCGCGCCAGGCCCGGGTCTGGACGGCGTTCACCGGCATGATGGCGTCCGGCCCCGCGCCGGCGCACGCGGCGCAAGCGTTGAAACGAAGCCTGCTCCGCGGCCGCAGTGGCACGGTGCGCACCGGCCGTTTCTTCCAGGCGGTGCTCGGGCCGTTTTTGGCGCGATTCGGTTCATTGGCGCTGCGGCGGCGGATCCTGGAAAAATATTTCGGACTTTGAAAAACCAACCACGAATGGACACCAATTCACACGAATGAACAAACCGCAGCCACCTCGAAGCCAGGCGGGAGCCAACTGCACCGTAAAACCGTTCGAGCGTGATTCGTGTCCATTGGTGTCCATTCGTGGTTACCCTCCGTCTGGATTGACTGCCTGACCATGGCGCGCGTCCGCATCCTCGTCCTCACCTCCAGCACCGGCGCCGGGCATGACACCCGCGCCCAGGCTTTTGCGGAATGGTGTTACGAACTCTACCGGTCCGAGGTCGATGTGCGCATCGAACAGATGCTGGAGAAATCCTCCGGTTTCTTCAGCGCGGGAGTGAGCTTCTACAACTGGATCCAGAAAAAATCCCCCTGGGTGCACAAGGCCTTTTTCCTGTTCGTGGAACTGCTCAGCCTGCTCAACCGCCGCACGGTTACCTTCGGCCGGGCCTACTACGAGGCGGTGCTGCGGGACTACCGGCCCCACCTCGTCTTCAGCGTCCATGACTGCCTCAATCGGGGCTATTTTCAGCTGGCACGCAAGATCCTCGGGCCGGAGCAGGTGCGCTGCGCCACCTATTGCGGCGAGTTTTCCGGTGGTTTTGGCTACAGCATCAACTGGGTCGAGCCCAGTGCCGACCTCTACGTCTCCCGCACCGCCACGGCCCGCGACTACGCCGTCAAGCTGGGCATGCCGGCCGACCGGACCCGCGTGCGCGGTTACCTGATGCAGCCGCGCTCCCACCTCGAGGTGTTCAACCCCGAAACCCGCGCCGCTTACGTCGAGAACGTCCTGGAGTTGCGCCCCGATCTTTTCACCTTGTTTCTGGCCACGGGTGGCAACGGCGCCAACAACCACCTCGCCCTCCTGCCCAAGCTTTTGCCCCATGTGGACAAAATCCAGGTCATTGTGATCTGCGGCCGAAACCGCGAGGATTACAACCAGGTCATGCACTGGCGGACCGAGCACCCGGAGCTCAATTGTTTCGTGGACGGCTTCTCGGAGGAAGTGCACCGGCTGATGCAGGTCAGTGATGCCATTGTCACTCGCGGCGGCACCACGACCTGCGCCAAGGCCCTGCATTTCCGCTGTCCCATCATTTTCAACGCCATCGGCGGCATCATGCCGCAGGAGCAGTTGACGGTGAAATTTTTCTCGCGGGGCGCCGGGGTCGAGCTCATCACCAACTCCGGCGATTTCGGCCGCATCATCGACAGCTGGATGGCGGATCGCCGGAAGTACGAGCGGATGCGGGAGAATTTTCTGCAGCTCCGCTACGAGGAAAAACCGACGGTCGTCATCGAGGAACTGGTCGATCTCGCGCAGCAGGCCTCCGGGACGGCCCTCACGCCCGGCCCGTTTCCGCCCAAGCCGCGCGGAGCCCGCTGAGGCGGACTCTTACCATTCTCGTTTAGCGATTACACCGCGGTGAAGGAACAAAGGTAGGGCGGGACCGGGACGAGTGCAGGAGCCTCGGCCGCTGGACCCGCCGCGAAGGGGAAACGGCGCGCTCAGCCTTTGGCATAGGGCCATAGCATCGGGCGATTGCTATTATACCAACGTCCCTTTGAATTTAGACTGTCATTGCGAGGAGAGCAGCGACGAAGCAATCCCGCCCCTTCGGCCTTGCTCAGGGCCTTGAGCCGGTCGAAACGGCTGAATCGCCACGGTGCGCTTCGCGCACCTCGCGATGACAAAAGTCTAAAAGCAGAGGGACGTTGGTATTGCCCCGGAAAATGCAATTGGACACAGAGTACACGGAGGTAAGCACAGAGCGCACAGAGGTATGCCTCAAAAAATCGCCCAAAGGCACCAGCACCCAGCAGGTGATTATTAATTCGGGGATCACCACACCGGATGTATTTCTCCCTGCACTCCTTCCTAACTCTGTGATCTCTGTGACGAGATCGATCTGCGGAATTTAGGACATACAAAAGGAGTCAGGCTTTACATTTCACCATCAGTTGTTGCAACTCGGTTGATGGCGGTTGCGCGCGCCGCGCGGCCGAGACGAGACGGCTGACATAAACCGGCCGTCCGATGCCGAGCCGGGCGGCCAGCCAGGGATTGGAGGCTTGGGTCCGCTCCTTGAGGAAGACCGCGAGTGCCACCTTCCATGAGGCGGATTTCGGGCCGGTCGCCAGTTCGGTTTCCTCCCGCCCTAAAATCACGAGGGCCTGGCGTATCGACCAACAGGGCCTTGTAGCGCCCTTGGAACAGATGTCCACGTTCGCCCCGCAGCTTGTTGAACCGGTTGGCGAAGGTCGCCTGGAGCCACTGCATGCCGGCCACGAGGTTGCCCTGCGGCGTCTCCAGCGCGAGGTGGTAGTGGTTGCGCATGACGACGAACGCATGCAGGACCCAGCCGGACTTGGCGCAGGCCTCGAACAGACAGGCCTCAAAGGCCACCTTGGTCTTGTCCGTCTGGAAGAGATCCGCCTGGTAGTTCCCGCGGTTGATCACCTGGTAGCACGCTCCGGGAAACTCCAAACGGAGTTTGCGGGCCATGCCAGGAGGGTGGCGGAGTGGTTTCAGCGGTAAATGGTGATATGTAAAGCCTGACCCCTTTTGGCTCCCCCGCCCGGTACGGACCCGTACGCCGGGTGGTGTGGGGGCCGGGAGCTAATCACTCCCGGCTACCCGATTAGGCATTTTCGATTGCGGCTGACCAATCCACAGCCGGTTTCCATCTGGATCATCGATTCGAAATTCGGTCAGGCCGTAAAAGGTAACTTCCAAGTCGGGTGCGGCTATCCCTGCCATTCGCACCTTCCGGTGATACTCGACGATGTTTTCGGGATAGAGATAGATCACCGACTGGCGC
>JANMVS010000155.1:0-11530 GCA_031392885.1 Verrucomicrobiota bacterium | reverse complement strand
CGGCTGACAACGCAAGAATTATTTATGCCCGACGGACCGGTTAGGCGGGCATTGACCCGAGGGGCGGGGGGCGTCCAGTCTACTCGAAACAGCGATATCGTGGGAACAATCCTCAAATTTCCGGATCAAAACGACCCTGCGCATATGACCGCCAAAGCCCAGGAAGTTGCCCTCGATCGCATGCTGGTTGACCGCTTTAAAGGCGGCGACGCGACGGCGTTTGATCAGCTCGTCACCCGTTATTGGGACCGCATCTATGGCATGGTCAATCAGCTCCTGCGCAACCAGCAGGACGCCGAGGAGGTCACCCAGGATGCCTTCATCCGGGCTCATCGTGGCCTGGTGAATTTTCGCGGCGACTCGGCTTTCTCAACCTGGCTCTACCAGATCGCGACCAACCTGGCCCGCAATCGCTATTGGTACTGGTGGCGGCGCAAGCGCGACAAGTCCATTTCGTTCGATGCCCCGGTCAGTGGGGAAAACGACACCACCTTGGCCGAGCTCATCCCGACTGAGCAGGAAACACCGGAAGACGCGACCGTCACCCAGGAGTTTGTCAACCGCGTGGCCGAGTGCATGGACGAGTTGAACGAAAAGCACCGCGAGATTCTCATCCTGCGCAATGTACGGAACCTGGCGTACGAGGAAATCGCCGAGATTCTCGGGATTAGTGTCGGTACCGTAAAGAGCCGCATCGCCCGCGCCCGCGAAAGCTTGCGCGAGAAACTGGGAAAGGAATTCGCACCATGAAAGACCATCGTTTTATTGAGCTGGTAAACCTCTACATCGACCGGCAGATCACGGCGGCTGAGACCGCCGAGTTGGAGGGCGAGATTCAAAGCAATCCGCGCCGCCGCGCCGAATACAAGCAATACTGCCAGATGCACCGGGCGAGCACGCTGGTCTACGAGAGTTTCCGCGCCCAAGCCCCGGAACAGCGGGTCGTCCCGCCTTCCGCCCAAGGCAGCATCGCGCAGTTTGAAACCGGTCGCCGCCATCGCCGTTTCCGTTGGTCTTACTATGCGGGCGGTCTGGCCGCAGCTGCCTGCCTGGGTTTGGTTTTTGGCCGTCTGAATTCGAAACCGGACGCCGAGATCAACCTTCTGGCAAAGAACGACTTGCCGGCGTCAATCGTCGCACGGCCCGAAGTACGTGTTGTTTCCTCACCGGAACGGGCACTCGCGGAGCCGCAGGTCGGGCTGGTCAGTCTGCGCAACAACACGACGGCGGAGCCGGACTATGCCACCTTGCTGGCGGCCTTGCGCCAGGAAGAGCAACGCACCTTTGCCGACAACCAGATCCGTTCCGGCCGGTTGACTTCGCTTTTCGAGGACGGAGTCTTCGATTCGCAACAGGTGATGCCCGCGAAAAGCCAGCGGACCTTCCGGGGCAAGCAGACACCGGCGCAGCAGGCGGAATTTACCGCCTTCCAGTTCCAGCGCTGAGAACTAGCCCAGAGCTTTCTTGATCAGGGCCTCGGTCGAGGCCGTGGGACCAAGCCCGACCCAAGCCTGGCGGACGGCCTGGTCGGCGTCGCCCGCCTTGTAGCCCAGAGCCACGAGCGCCAGCACGGCGTCACGGATTTTATTCTCCGTCGGGGCCGAGGTCGGAGCACCCGACGCTGATTTGGGCGAAGCGGTGGAAACGAGATCGGCCGGATTTAATTTATCGCGCAACTCAATGACCAATCGCTCGGCGGTCTTCTTGCCGATGCCCGGACACTTGGCGAGCAGGCCGACATCCCCCGCGGCAATGGCACCCTTGAGGGTGGCAAGGGATAGTTTGCTCAGGATGCTCAGGGCCATTTTGGGGCCAACGCCCGTGACCTTCTCGACCAGTAGTCGGAAGAAATCCCGTTCCTCTTCGGTGGCGAAACCATAGAGGGTCTGGGCATCTTCGCGGTAGACGGCCAAGGTGTGGAGTTTCGCGCGCTGGCCGGGTTGGGGGAGGCGCTCGGCGGTCGTGACCGGAATATGGACCTCGTAACCGAATCCACCGGTTTCGATGATGGCAGCCAAGGGTGTGGCTGTGACGAGGATGCCGGAGATGCTGGTGATCATTTCAGTCCAAGCACGTCCTGCATATCGTAAACGCCGGGAGGCTGGTGGATGACCCACTGGGCCGCCCGCAGCGCCCCGCGCGCGAAAATGGCGCGGTCCCCGGCCTTGTGGGTCAGTTCAACCCGTTCGCCGAGCGCGGCAAAGATAACGGTGTGTTCGCCGACGACATCGCCGCCGCGGAGCGCGTGAACGCCGACCTCGGTGGCGGGGCGCTCGCCGGTGAGGCCGGAGCGACCGTGGCGCAATGCCTCGGGCGTCAATTTGCGTTCCGCCAGGATAATTTCGAGCAAGCGGGCGGCGGTGCCACTCGGGGCGTCCTTTTTGAAGCGGTGATGCATCTCGACGACTTCGGCGTCGTAGTCGGCATTCAGCACACTGGCCGCACGCTTGGTCAGGGCGAAAAGCAAGTTGACCCCGACGGAGAAATTTCCGGCCCAAACGCAGGGTCCGCGGGCAGCCAGAGACAGGAGATGCGCCTTTTCCGCGACCGTGTGCCCGGTCGTGCCGATCACCACCGCCTTGCGGTGGGCGTGGGCAATTTCGAGCATGCTGGCCGTAGCCTGGGGGGAGCTGAAATCAATGATCACATCACAGCGGGCAAGGTGGCCGGCCAGATCATCCCCGGCATCGAGACCCGCGCGAATCACGGCGTTGGTTTCCCCGGCCACCGCCGCGATGGCCAGGCCCATGCGGCCCTTGGCGCCATTGAGAAGAATTTGGAGAGCCATGGCGGTTACCGGTGGTAGGCGGCGAGGGCCGCCAGCAGCGTCTTGCGGCTGGCGGTGCTCAACGGACAAAGCGGCAAGCGGACTTCCTCGGAACCGATGAGGCCGGCGCGGGCCATCGCCAGCTTGAGGGGAGCGGGATTTGACTCGATGAAGAAGGCCTTGAAGAGCGGGTATAGTTTCCGGTGCAGTAAGCGGGCCCGGGCGTAGTCACCCTGCAACGCCGCGTCGGCCAGTTGCGTCACTTCGCGCGGAAAATAATTGGAGACCACGCTGATGACACCCTGGGCGCCGACGGACATGAAGGGCAGGGTAAGACTATCGTCGCCGCTGAGCACGGTGACGGAGTCACCGAGGGCCTGCACGATTTGGTCGACGCGATCCACACTGCCGCCGGCTTCCTTGATATGGGCCACATGGGGATACTTGGCGCGCAGGCGTTCAATGACCCCGACACTGATCTCCACCCCGCAGCGTCCGGGAATGGAGTAGAGAATGATCGGCTTGTCGGTCACTTCCGCGATACAGGCAAAATGCTGGAAAAGGCCCTCTTGCGTCGGGCGATTGTAATACGGGGCAACGAGCAGCAATCCGTCGGCTCCGGCCGCCACGGCGGCCTCGGACAGATCGATGGCCTCCTGGGTGGAATTGGATCCGGTCCCCGCGATCACAGGCACGCGTCCCCGGGCGGCGGCGATGGTGCAGCGGATGATTTCGAGGTGCTCCTCGTGGGTGACCGTGGGCGATTCACCGGTGGTGCCCACCGGCACGAGACCGTCAATCCCTCCCTTGATTTGAAACTCCACCAATTTTCGCAATTCGTCATAGGCAACGGCGCCACGCCGGAAGGGCGTAACGAGGGCGGTATAGGAACCGGTAAAAGGGCGGGGGCGTTTCATTGAAAGTTACCTTGAACGATGGAAGATTGCGCTGTAGCAAAAGCACAGCTTTAAAGACGGTTCACGCACAAAATTCTATGAGTATCTCCCTTTCCACCGAAATTGTTAACGATCTGCTGAAGCTCGCCGTCGAGAGCGGGGCGAGCGACATTATTGTCAAGTCGGAGAAACCGGGTTATCTGCGCATGGGCGGCCGACTCCGGCCGGTGGAAATGGATCCCATTACCTGCCAGCATGCCCAGGCGTTTGTGGACGAGAACGTGCCGCGGATTTTCAAGGACAAATGGGAAAAGGACGGACAGGTGGACTTTGCCTATGCCACGGACAATATCGGACGTTTCCGCGTCAATGCCTTCCACCAGCGCGGTCTCGTCAGTATCGTCTTCCGGCATATCAAGAGCCGGCCTCCGACCTTCGAGGACCTGAAGATCGAGTCGGAGACCCTCATGAAGATGGCGTCGGCGAAGGACGGCATATTGCTGATTTGCGGCGCCACCGGCTCGGGCAAGAGTTCCACCATGGCCGCCATGCTCAATTGGATCAATCAGACCATGGACAAGCACATCGTCTCCATCGAGGACCCGATTGAATACACTTTCAGCGATGACAAGTCGCTCTTCCAGCAACGCGAGATTGGCCTCGATGTGCCGAGCTTTGAAATGGCGATCAAGTCCGTGTTGCGCCAGAATCCCGACATCATCCTCATCGGCGAAATGCGTGACAAGGAAACGTTCGAGACGGCCATCTCTGCGGCCGAGACGGGCCACTTGGTCATCTCCACGATGCACGCCGCCACGGTGAAGCAGTCGCTTACCCGGTTGTTTGAGTTTTTTCCCCCGGAACAAATCGAGCAGGCCCGCCGGCAGATCGCCGGCACCTTGCGGGGGTTTATCTGCCAAAAACTGATCCCGGCCATCGAGGGCGGCGGGCGCTTTGCCGCCCATGAGATTCTGATTGCCGACGCCACCGTCAGCAACCTGATCCTAGACGGACACAACGATAAAATCCAGCAGCTGCTGGAATCCAGCAACGACTCCGGTTCGAAGTCTTTCAATAAGGATCTCTACCGCCTCATCAAGGAGGGCAAGATCAGCAAGACTGATGGGCTGCGTTTCTCGCCGAACCCGCAGGCACTGGAAATGAACTTGAAAGGTATCTTCTTCAAAACCTGATGAGTCTGCGCCTTGCTCTGCTGGGGTTCGTTTGGCTGACGGTGGCCAGTGCCCGCGCCGAAGAGCGCGGCGGGGCACCCCTGGAAAGCACCAAGCAGGAGCTCAAGACATTGCAGGCGGATGAGGCGGCGCGGGGCAACGGCGCCGCGACTGGCAAGCTTACCGACGGATTGCCGCATTTGTCGTCACCGCTGCCGGGAACGGCTCCACTGGAAATTGCCGCACCCCTGCAAATGGAAAAGGAGTTAAAGCAGCGGAAGGAGACCCAGAAAAACTGGCTGATCGATGGTGTGGATAAACTGGAAAAAGAGTCCCGCCGCAATGGACGGGTAAAGAATGAGGCCAAGGATCCGTTCAGCAAAGAAACGAACAACGCCACGGACCGGGCCGCTTCCGACTATGGGTTGAGACCCACGAACGAACAAAACAAGCAAACCGGGGCCAGGAATGATGTACGGCACTCGGATGTTGCGCGGAACGATCCGCTGGCGCCATTTCTGCAAGGCTGGCTGGCGGATTCGCCCGTGCGTGATAAATTTCTCGATGAGTTCGTGAAAAAAACCGATGGCAATGCCGGCTCGATTGCCGCAAGCGAGGGGCGGCGGCTACCGGACCAGCGTCAGTTAGGCGTTCGCGGCGAGGTCAGCGGTTCCGCGCGTAATGCGGGGATGCCAACCGTCCAGCCCAATCCCTATTTGCAGGGATCGGGGCTGCCGTCGCTGTCGGCCCTGGGGGCCAACCGGCCGACCGCCGCGACGGCCAATGCGGCGCTGGCCGCTTCATCCGGAGCCCCTCCCGCCGCGGCGTGGTCCGGCCCGACGACCGCCGGGAGGCTGCCGGAGAAAAAGTTACCCCTGCTCGGTCCCACGGACGCACAGAAATACTTCCCCCAGCAGAAGAAATTTTAGGGCTTGGTTTTTAGCCGGCGGGTCGGTTTAACCGACCTTTCATCTATGTCACTCGCGGTTATTTTTTCCGGGCAGGGCGCCCAAAAGGTGGGGATGGGCAAGTCGTTATACGACGGCTCACCCGCGGCGCGTGCCCTCTATGATGAGGCCAACCGGGTACTGGGCTGGGACCTGGCCCGAATCAGTTTTACGGGTCCGGAGATCGAGCTGACGCAGACCAAGGTCTGCCAGCCGGCCCTGTTTGTGCATGGCTTGGCCATGCTGGCCGCTTTGACGGAAAGGGGAGGGCGGCCGGAGGTGAAGTTTGCCCTGGGGTTAAGCCTGGGCGAGGTCACGGCTTTGACCGCGTCCGGTGTTTTTGATTTTTCCACGGGGTTGAAAGTCGTGGCCGAACGGGGTCGCTTGATGCAACAGGCCTGCGAAAGCACCGTGGGGGGCATGGCCGCCATCATCGGCGAAGATCGGGTGAAGGTCTGTGCACTCTGCCAGGAGTTCGCGATTGAGGCCGCCAACTTCAACGCCCCCGGTCAGATCATTGTCTCCGGGGACAAGACCAAGGTGGACGCACTCGTGGCCGCGGCCAAGGAGCGTGGCCTGAAGCGCGTGATGGCGCTCAATGTCGCCGGCGCCTATCACAGCCGGCTGATGGAGCCCGCCCGGGCGGCGTTCGCTACTTACCTTGCCGGGGTGACCTTTCAGCGCCCGACATTTACCGTGTTCAGCAACACCACCGGACAAATCGTCAGCGAACCCGCGCAGATCCGCGCCGCGTTGGTTAAACAGGTCGTGTCCGCTGTGCTCTGGGAGGACTGTATGCGCCATTGCGCCGCCGCGGGGGCGACGGAATTCTGGGAGTGTGGCCCGGGGGCCGTGTTGGCGGGACTCGCCCGTCGGACCGATAAATCCTGGAACGTTAAAAGCTTTGCCGAACTGGCTGACCTGCCTGCCTAAGTGAAAGACGCGCCCCTCACTCGTAATTTCTGCATCATTGCGCATGTCGACCATGGCAAAACGACGCTGTCCGACCGTCTGCTTGAATACACGAGCACGATAACCAAGCGCGTACTGACCGAACAGCACCTGGACTCGATGGATCTCGAGAAGGAGCGGGGCATCACGATCAAGATGCATCCGGTGACGATGACTTATCCGGCGAAGGATGGGAAAATCTACAAATTGAACCTGATGGACACTCCCGGTCACGTGGACTTCGCCTATGAAGTCTCGCGCTCGCTGGCGGCCTGCGAGGGGGCTTTGCTGCTCATCGACGCGGCGCAGGGCGTCGAGGCGCAGACGGTCGCCAATGCGCACCTCGCGTTCGTCCAGGGCTTGAAGGTTATCCCGGTCATCAACAAGATCGACCTGCCCAGTGCCAATCTCGAACTCTGCATGAAACAGTTGGAGGACATCCTGACGATTCCCGCCGAGGAAGCTATCCTCGCCAGCGGCAAGTCGGGCATCGGCATCGAAGATATTCTGGAAGCGGTCGTGATCCGCGTGCCGCCGCCCCGCTGGACCGACTATCCGACCACGCGCCTGCTGGTCTTCGATTCGAAATACGATTCGTACCGCGGGGTCATCTCGCATGTCCGGGTTTTCTCGGGAACTTTCAAGGCCGGGGAAATGATGATGCTGATGAGTTCGGGCCAGCGGTCCGAGATCAAGGAAGTCGGCATGTTTCACCCCGGCATGATCAAATGCAAGGAACTCGGGCCCGGCGATGTCGGCTACATCGTCAGCAACATCAAGAGTGTCGAGGAAATCAAGGTCGGCGACACGATCACGCATGCGAACAAACCGGCGGCGGAGATGCTCCCGGGTTACAAGGAGGTTCGCCCCATGGTCTATTGCGGCCTCTATCCCCTGGAGTCGGATGATTACGAAAAGCTCAAGGTCGCGATCGGCAAGCTGCGGCTGAATGACTCCTCGCTCGTTTACCAGAATGAGACCTCGGTGGCGCTGGGGTTCGGCTTTCGCTGCGGCTTTCTCGGCCTGTTGCACATGGAAGTCGTCCAGGAGCGCATCCGCCGCGAGTACGACGTCGAGATCATTTCGACCTATCCGAGCGTGGTCTACAAGGTGGCAAAGCATGGGGGCGAAGTCATCGAGGTGGACAATCCCATCAACCTGCCGGACCCGGGAACGATCAGCGAGATCAGCGAGCCGACCATCAAGGCGTCCATCCATCTGCCCAACGAATTCCTGGGCGATATCATGGGCCTCATCATGGAGAAACGCGGCAGTTGCGACCAGACCGTTACGCTGGACGGCGCGCGGGTCATGTTGAACAGCACGCTGCCACTCAATGAAATTCTGGTGGATTTCAACGACCGGCTGAAGAGCATTACCCGGGGCTATGGCTCCATGGACTACGAGCTCGGGGAGTACCGGGTTTCGGACCTGGTGCGGATGGACATCATGGTCAACGGCGACCCGGTGGATGCGTTTGCGAGCATCGTGCACCGCAGCAAGGCCGAAGGGCAGGGGCGCGCCCTGTGCGAAAAACTGGCGGCGATCATTCCGGCCCAGATGTTCAAGATCGCGGTCCAAGCCGCCATTGGCGGCAAAATCATCGCCCGCGACAACGTGCGGGAGATGCGCAAGGATGTGACGGCAAAATGCTACGGCGGCGACATCAGCCGGAAGCGCAAATTGCTCGACAAACAGAAGGAAGGCAAAAAGAAGATGAAACAAATCGGGCGGGTTTCGATCCCACCCGATGCCTTTATTCAAGTTTTGAAGTCCACCAGCTAACCTCATCTCAGCGTGTTCAGTTTTCTATATTCCCAGGAGAAGCAGATGCGGCGGAATGCCGGCAACTGGCTGGAGTTGGCGGATCGCGTCTACCAGTTCCGCCGCGACCAGCTCACGGACGCCCAGTTGGGCAAGCTGCTCACCACTTCCGGCGAAGTCCGGCTGCGCTTGAAGGAGAAGGCGGATGCCAGCAAGCTCAAGCTGGCGATCGAGTCGCTGGAACGCGTTTTGCGCGAAACCGGCGGGCGCATCTACCCGGCGTCTTCCGTGGTGGAGAACGTCGAGTTCTTTCTCGTGGCGGCCATCGTCATTCTCGGCCTGCGGGCGTATTTTGTGCAGCCGTTCAAGATTCCAACCAATTCGATGTGGCCCAGCTATTATGGCATGACGGCTTCGGAGGTATATCAGGACGGTGCGGAGCCCGGCTGGCTGCGCAAAACGGCCCGCCTGGTTGGCTTGGGGGCAAGTAATTACTCCGTGGCGGCCCCCGCTGACGGAGAAGTCCTGTTCCCGGTGTTTGCCTCCACCTCTGATGGCACCCACTACAGCTTCCGCCCCGCCTTCGCCGAGAAGGCCGGCCGCAGCCTGTTCGTGTTTCCGGCCGTATTGCGGGAGTACACTTTTTCCGTGGCCGGGGAACTGGCGCGGATCACCGTGCCCGCGGAGTTCGACAACGACTTCCAAGGCGTGCTGGATGAGGCCTTCCGGGGCACGGCGGCGAATCTTTATGACGCCCTGCGCGATGGCGCGACGAAAAACAAACCGCTGCAGACTTCAACGCTGCGACTGCCGGACCGGAATGCGACGGTCTACTGGATCCCCATCGGGAAACACGTGCGCAAAGGCGAAAAAATCCTCTCGTTCGACATCCTGACGGGGGATCTGCTTTTCGTCGATCGCTTCAGCTACAATTTCTTTCAACCCGCGGTTGGTTCCGGTTTTGTCTTCAAGACCGAGAATATCAAATCACCCGAAATGCAGGATGCCCGCGGAAACCAGATCCGGCAGTATTATGTCAAACGCCTCGTCGGCACCCCGGGTGACAAACTGGAAATCAAGTCACCGGTGCTCTATCGAAACGACCAGCCCATTGAAGGTTCGGAAGCATTCGGCAAAAACGCCCGTCGGGAAGGCAAGTATCCCGGTTACACCAATAATTCCGGTGGACCGGTGCTGGGGGATGGCATCCGATCCGGCGATGGACTTTTGCCCCCCGGCGGGATCGTCCAAGTTCCGGCGCATTCATTTTTTGCGCTCGGGGACAATTCCCCGCGCAGCAAGGACAGTCGCTACTGGGGTTTTATCCCCGAGAAGGACGTAGTAGGTCGTCCGCTGTTTATCTATTATCCACTGACCAGTCGGTGGGGTCCTGCGAAATAGATGTTTTATAGCGATATGGGGATAAACATGATAGGTATTTAACACGCACAATATATATTATGTCTAATATATTGTTGCACAGAAACTCTACCATGCCTGTTCTCACCCGGGGCTTGGCTTGGCCCGCCGACTAGTGGCGGCCCTACAGTCAATTTTGTTGCTCCTCCGATTTAGCTCAGCCCGAGGAAAGCTTGGATTTCGTGCAGGCACTGCTGCCCTGCATCCTCCAGCACGTAGTGACCGGCTGATTCGATAAAATCCGCGTTGGCTCCCGGCAATACCACCCGCCACCGGTTATAGTAATGGTAATTGAAACAAAAATCCTGGCCACCCCACAGGATGCGGACCGGCCGTTCGCGCAATAATGGCAGCTTGCGCTCCACCTCGGCCAGCGCCCGGTCGCTGGGGCCCCCTTGTCCGGTTGGAATATCCAGCACGAATCGATGGGTCGCGATCCGGTTGGCCCAGTTGTCGTAGGGGTAAAGAAATCCGCGCGTCACGTCGCGGGTCAGCGGTTGGGTAACGGCCATCCACGTGGCCGGCCAGGCAAAGCCATTAAAGCCGCGCACGAGCCATTCGCCGATTACGGGTACCCGGCACAACCGGATCCGCCACGGCACGATGGTATCGGAAAATGCGGCGGTGTTCAGTATGACCACCCGCCCCAGTTGCTCGGGTTTCATCAGCATCGTTCCCAGCCCGATCGGCCCGCCCCAGTCATGCACGATCAGGTGGATCTTGCGCAGGTTCAAACTGTCGAGCAACGCCCGGAGATTCTTGATGTGCTCGCCCAAGGTGTAGTCGAAATTCTGCGGCTTGTCCGACAGGCCGCAGCCGAGATGGTCCGGCACGATGCAGCGCACCTTCTGACTTAGATCGAGCACGACGTTGCGGTAATAAAACGACCACGTCGGGTTGCCATGCACCATCAGCACCGCCTCGTCACCCTGCCCTTCGTCGAGGTAACTCATCCCGCCGTGCCCGGTCTCGAACCGTTTCGGTTCGAACGGATACAAGGCGCGCAACCAGTCTGGCAAAGGACCGCTCATCACCACTCCACCGCCAGCATGAGGCTGTTGATCCCGCTGCCGATGCCGAGCAAGGCGACTTTGTCGCCGGATTTGATCGCCCCACTCTCCACCGCCAAGGCCAGCGCGGTCGGCAAGGCGGCGGAACCGGTGTTACCGAGGGTCTCGAAGGTGGAAAAATCCTTCCCCAAATCGAGTCCGACCGTTTCGAAGAGTTTCCGGCGGTGCGTGCTGCCGACCTGGTGGCAGATGATGCGATTGGGGGTTGCGCGGTTCCAACCGGTCTCCTGCTCAAAAAGCTGCCAGGTTTCCAAGGCCACCGCGACTCCCGCCAGCAGCAGTTGCTCGGAGTCGGTCTGCATCGCGAGTCCCGCGCCGGCGGTGTCTCCCTGGCAAAGTTCACTGTGCTGTGTGGCGGCCAGAGAGGCTCCCGCCAGCAACCGGTGCTTGGGTCCGGCGGGCAGGAGATCCTCATGGCAGAGAATCGCCGCCACCGCCCCGGAGCCGATGGTCAGGTTGGCAAAGAAAGGCTTGATGTCGTTCCGGCTGAGCGGCGCGGTCAGCAGATGCTGCAGGGTTTGCTCCACCAATGGCCGGCCGCTCT
>JANMVS010000149.1:0-5121 GCA_031392885.1 Verrucomicrobiota bacterium | reverse complement strand
ACGCAAAGGCGCAGGGTCGCAGAGGTAGGAATTTGGTAGGGGCGGTTGAGGCAACCGCCCCTACCAGGAGTCCATTTATTCCCGGTGGGTTCAATATTCCTAAGCTTGCCAAGGACCGAGAGCAGGTCGAAGGGCTCCGGCTTGGTCGGCCGGCGGGATGAATTCCCACAGCGAGGTCGCCGTGGCTCCATGAAATATCCGGCCCGAAGTCTGTCGGGCGCAGCAAGACTGCGTCTCGGCGGTTTCAATTCATCTCAGGCGCGAACCGGGCGGCGCGCGAGGCGGGCCGCCGTGAAGGGCAGAGGGTCGAGGGCGATGCGTGGATTGGCCAGCACGGGCGCCTTGAAGACGGGCTGGTTCCACAGGATATCGCGACTGATCCCCGGCCGCACGGTTGCCCAGGCGGCGGCCGGAGTGGTCGCGAGGCGCTTGGCGGGGTGGTGCGGGAAGTAGGTCATGGTGTTTTTGGGCTGCGGCTAGGTCAGAGCCGGCTTTGGTCAGAACCCGGCTGATGGCTGATTGTTCCAGAAAAATTCGGAAATCTTGCGCGCCGGCCCGTTCCCGCCCAGCTTGGGTTCATGAAACCGATGACTGATACGAAGACGACTGTAGCGGAACTGCGCGCCCGAGTGCTGGCCTTTGTGCACGAGCGCGACTGGGAGCAGTTTCACTCCCCGAAAAACCTCAGCATGGCGCTGGCCGCCGAGTCGGGCGAACTGATGGAGCATTTTCTGTGGGCGGAGTCCAAGGCATCACTTGAGCTCGCCCGGGATCCAAAAAAACGCCCGGCCATCGAGGCGGAGATCGCGGATGTGGTGATCTACGCCCTGGAGTTCGCCAACATCTGCGGCATCGATCTGGCTGCGGCGATCGAGACAAAGATGTCGGCCAACGCCAAGAAGTACCCCGTCGAGAAGGCCCGCGGCCGGGCGGACAAGTATACGGAGCTTTGACGCCGACCACGGCGAGGTCGCCGTGGCTCCAGGGATGGAGTGCGGGCGACCCCGCCCGCAGGTTCGTTCACGCCTTGCCGCCGAAGGTCACGAAGTCGTCAAGCTCGAGCCAGTCGAACCAAGTGGTGATGTCCTCGCGGTGCGGGGCATTTTTCTGGTGGACGCCATTGAAGAACTCCCGGCCTTCGACGCCACTCGGCGCGCGGCTCTCGAACCAGATGGACCAGGCGACGATCTCGCTGCCGGAGCGCGGTGGTTTTGCGTGGGCGAGCACGTAGGCGAGCAGGGCGCCGTCGCCTGCGCCGGTTTTGACCTCCTTCAAGAAAGGGGCGGGCTTGATGCCGGTGAACGACCAGAAGTGATGGTCCACCGGGCAGTCGTAGTGGTAATCGCCGTTGGTGCCGGCGACGGTGGCGCGGGCCTTGTCAATCAGTCGCGGGAGGTGCGCGAAGCCGCCGAGGCGGGCGCGCGGGCTGCGGGGCGGAAATTGGGTAAGATCAGGGGCCCTGAACTTGAAGGCGCCAGTGGTGGCGGGCGGTTGAGCGTAAGCGGACTTGATGGAACGGGCCATGGTTGGGTGTTGGTGGGTTATGGTTGCGGAATTCGAGGGCCGCGATGGCAGGCGCAGCCAGGGCGGCAGGCGGCCGCCGGGGCGGGGGCGGGGCTTTTTTCACTGACGCCCATGAGGCCGAAGCCACCGGTGATGACCCGTTTGACCGGCTCACCGGTGTCCGGGTGCCGGACCAGCGGGGCATCTTTCATGCTTTGCACCACCTCGAAACGGCGGGGCGCCTCGTCCAGCTGCCGGGGGATGGTTTCATAAACATAAGTGGCCATGCAGGACTCCAAGGGGGAATGCAGATTTTGGCTTTTAGCAAGGAGCTAACTTCCCTCATGTTAGGTCATCGATGAAAACCACCGCCACACTCGAACGCTACTACGTGCTCCCGTGCTGTCTGCTCCTGCTCAATCTCTGCAACGAAATCATCGCCTACAAGGCGCGAGTGATCGATGACGGCATGCTCCGCACACTCTTCATCATCGGCATGGTGCTCTTCGGCTCCTCGCTGGTGGCGTTTGCGGTCGCGCCCGGTGTGATCTGGATCGTGCAATCCCTGCGCCGCACGAGTCGGTCCAACGCCGGCAGCCTGGGCGAGGCGGCCTTTCTCATCGGTCTGGGGGCGCTGATTTTCTGGGTATATTATCGCAACTATCTGCTGGGCACGCAGGCGATTTTGCCGCCGATGTGGCGGAATGGGCTGCACGTGCACTGAGGCGCGGTGTAGGTCTGTGTTGCGGCAGGCCTCCGTGCATGGGGGTCTATGCACCGCACACGGCAGGCGGAGACGCCTGCCGCTACAGCCAGCTGTAACGAACTTCAGCCGGCGTCCGGCCCTTTGCGCACAGGGTGCGCAGGGCCAGGGCGTCATGGCGTTTCGCCAGCCGCTGGTCTTTCTCATCGGTGAGGAGCGGACCGTGAACGAACGAAAGAACGAACGAATGGGGATCAGGCTGCGGATCTTGATCTATTAGCCGCTTAAGCGGACCGCCCCGTAGCCTTCGATGGCGCGTTCACTTCGCGTCTTTGCTGATAGACAGGCACGCCTCGAAGGCGGCTTTGGTCCCTCGGTCCTGAAAATGTCCGCCCGGTAGTTGCCCCGGTTGATCACGTGGTAGCAGGCCCCGGGGAATTCCAGTCGCAGCTTGCGCGCCATGGCTTGCCGCCTGCGGCGGGCGATTCACCCGTTAATATCAAGATCCGGCCTGACCCCTGCCAGTTCCGTTCAAGGCCTGAAGCTGGGAGGAAAGCGTGAGACACACAAGCCCGGTGCGGCCCGCGCGCCCCGGCTCACTGCGCCTTGCCGATGAGCAGGGCGGGTTCGTTCGGGCCGAAGCCGACGTTCATCCTGCGTTCGACTGTCAGTTCATCGCCGGCAAACTTCACTCGGAACGTGGCGATGAAGGGTTGGCGGTATTGGCAAAACTGCATGGTGTAGGTGTCGTCAGCAGTCCAGGCTCCGGAAACCGCGACGGGCTCCGTGCTGCCGGGGGAGAGCGGGTAGGTGCCCTTGATCCATTTACCAGAGCCGCAGATCACGCTCAGATCCTGCCCGAATTCCCGGGTCTTGACGGTGACGGTGCCATCGGCGGCGATATCGAACGTCGCGGATTCAAGCTGGGCTTTGTTTTGCTCAAACGTGTACTTACGGCCGGAAATCTTCGCGGCCAGCGGGCTGGTGGCGGCGCCGGTTTGTACGGGCATTGTCAGACTGCAGAGGCGGGCGGTGAGTTTTGCCTGGGCCTCCGCGTTTTCCGGGATCGCCACGGGGCGGAGCTCGGGCAAAATGCGGGCCCACAGCATTTTCATGACGCCGCCCATGTCGTTCGTGTCGCTGGTGATGGCAACGACGGTGTCATACTGCGGCATGACGATGCAGAACTGGCCGAAGGCGCCGTCGCCGCGATAGAAACCCGGGATGCAGCGCCAGAAGAAAAACCCGTAGCCTTGGTCCCAGTCGCTGTCGGGATTGCTGCCGTTGGAGGCCTGGCGGGAGGTCGCCAGATCGATCCACGCGGTGGGAAGGAGCCGCCGGCCGTTCCACTCCCCGCGCTGCAGGTAGAGCTGGCCGAACTTGGCGATTTCCTCGGTACGGAGGTGCAGGCCGGAAGCGCCCACATTGATGCCTTGGGGCGTGAGGTCCCATTCCGGCGTCGGGATGCCGAGCGGCTCGAACAGGCGCGAGGTCAGGTAGTCCCGGGCGGTCTGCCCGGTGACCTTTTGCACGATGGCCGAGCACATGAACGTGGCGGGCGAGTTGTAATAGAAGTGCGTGCCCGGCTTGTGTGGCACCGGAGCAGCGAGGAACTGCTTCGTGCCGGTCTGGTCGGCGGCGTTGAGGTTGATCATGTCCACGTCCTCCTTATGCTGGCCGGTGGACATCATGAGCAGGTCGCGGATGCGCATGGCCTTGAGGTTTTCGGATGGCGCAGCGGGGGCGTCTTCGGTGAAATACTTCAGGATCGGGTCGTTGATGCTGAGCCGGCCCTCGGCCTGCAGCATTCCGACGGCCGTTGAGGTGAAGCTTTTGCTCAGCGAGAAGAGCATGTGCGGCTCCGTCGCGGCATAGGGTCGCCACCAGCCCTCGGCCACGACCTGGCCGTGGCGGACAATCATGATGCTGTGCAGGCCGAAATTCTTCTGTTCGGCTTCATCGAGGAGCGGGAGCAGCGCGGCGGAGGAGATGCCCTGCGACTCGGGGGTGGCGCGCGGAAAGCAAGAGGCCGTTTCAGTCGCGGCGGAGGCACGCACCAAGAGGCAGGTGAGCAGGCAGGCAAGGGGTGCAACAAACCGGGGGCGGGAGGATGTTTTCATGGGGCAGTGTTCAACGAGTAGTAAAGATTCGCATGGAAGCAATCTCCGCCCGCAGGATTCCTCACTGCTTGAACACCTGCCACACAGGTGAGGCGCGCGGCTGGCGTGGATGGTAACGACGGCAGACCATGCGCGGTGAAACACAGGGCGCGCCCGGGCCTGCGGAGACGGGCTCAATCATTCGTGGGATATTGGCAAGGACACTAGCGGCCATTGCTGGCAGCCGGTAATTCGTCCTGAGATCGGGTCTGCATTTGTTACCAAGCAGCACGGATATCCCCCGGCTTGCGACCTGCGTCGCGCAGGGTGCGCAGGGCGAGGGCATCATGGCGTTTGGCCAGGCGCACGCCTTTCTCATCGGTGACAAGCGGGCAGTGATAGAAATTCGGCTCTTTCAACCCGAGCGCGCGGTAGAGCAGGAGTTGCCGGAAGGTGGTGCGCAGCAGGTCCGCGCCGCGTACGACTTCGGTGATGCCAATGGCGGCGTCATCGACGACACAGGCGAGTTGGTAACTGGGAATATCGTCTTTACGCCAGACAAGGAAGTCGCCGAAGTCGCGGCCGGCGACAGCTCGCTGTGGGCCTAATCGGCCGTCGCCAAACATCATTTCCTCCCCATCCGGCACACGAAATCGCCAGTTGACGCCGTCCCCCTGGGCCGGAGCGGGAGGCGGGAGACGGGAGACGGGAGGCGCCAGATTCTCCGGTCGACAGGTTCCGGGGTAGAGAGGCTCGTCGGCGAAGGCGGGACCTGTCTCTGACCGGCTCAAGGCAGACCGGTCAGAGACCGGTCCT
>JANMVS010000110.1:0-3036 GCA_031392885.1 Verrucomicrobiota bacterium | reverse complement strand
ATCGAGGCGCCGCGCGAAAAGTCCGGCGTCAATCTGTTCACGGCCCTGCCCGCGCTCGGCGATGATGCCGCCGCACTCATCATCCACCGCAGCCAGTACTCCTACCTGATCCTCAACCGCTACCCTTACAATGCGGGTCACTTGCTCGCCGTGCCGTTCCGCAATGTCGCCGACCTCGCGGAACTCGACGCCGCCGAACGCGCGGACCTGATGGACGTGATCATTTTCGGCCAAGCGGTCCTCCGGGCGGCGTTGAAACCTGACGGCTTTAACCTCGGCTTCAACCTGGGTCCGGCCGCGGGCGGCAGCATCAGCCACCTGCACGCGCACCTCGTCCCGCGCTGGAACGGCGACACCAACTTCATGCCCGTCATCGGCCAGACCCGCGTGCTGCCCCAATCGCTCGACGCCATGTACACGCGCCTGCGCAGCATCGCCGATGTCATGGCGGCAAAGCCCTAGTTCGAACATTTCACCCTCATAATGTTTTTCGGACAATCTGTTTGCTGGAGCTGCAGCGACCCCGCTGCGGTTCGTGCGCGTCCCACGGCGAGATCGCCGTGGCGCCATGAAATATCCTGCCTAACACCCCGACCCTGACCCCACCCCGCCGTTCCCCTCGTGTCCGAACCCAAGACGCTCCACTACCCGAACGCCCGTCAGCTGAGCCAGCTGTACTGTGGCAGTGAGGACAATCTCCTCCGCGTGGAGCAGGCCCTTAGCGTCAGCCTCATCACCCGCGACGAGTGGCTGAAGATCGCGGGCACCCCCGAGGCCATCGCCCGCACCGAGGAGTTCTTTACCTTGCTCAACGCCGGTCGCACACAGGGCCTCGCGCTGCGCACCCCTGACTTCATCCGGCTGCTCGGCCGGTTCGCCCAGGACGGCGGGGCCAGCCTGCGCGCGCTCTTCACCGAACCGCTGGTGATCACCACCAACCGCAAAAGCGTCGTCCCGAAAACCATCGGGCAAAAACTTTACCTGCAGGCGGTCCAGAAAAGCCCCATCGTTTTCGGCATCGGCCCCGCCGGCACGGGCAAGACCTACCTCGCCATGGCCGCGGCCATCTCCGCCCTGCTCAAGGGCCAGGTGCAACGCATCGTGCTGACCCGCCCGGCGGTCGAGGCCGGCGAGACCCTCGGGTTCCTGCCCGGCGATCTCCGTGAAAAAATCCTCCCCTACCTCCGCCCGCTCTACGATGCGCTGCATGACATGCTCGATCCGGAGGATGTGGTCACGCTGTCCGAGAAGGGCGTCATCGAGATCGCGCCGCTCGCCTATATGCGCGGCCGCACATTGGCCAACGCCTACATCATTCTCGACGAGGCCCAGAACACCACGCCCGAGCAGATGATGATGTTCCTCACGCGCCTCGGGGACGAGTCCCGCATGATTGTGACCGGCGACATCACCCAGATCGATTTGCCGCGCCACAAACTCTCCGGCCTCACCCAGGCGCCGCGCGTCCTCAAAAACATTCCCGGCATCGAGTTTCACACCTTTACCGCCTCCGACGTCGTGCGCCATCCGCTGGTGCAGAAAATCATCGAGGCCTACGAGCAGGCCAAGGCCGCCAGCGACGGCCCGTCCGGCCAGTGAATCTTTGCCATATAATAGATGACAAACCTCCCGCGCACCACCGTTAGCCGGAACACCCATCCGCGACTGTGTTTCTCCCGCCGCGCCCTCGCTGCGGCCATCGCGACGCTCGACACGCAGGCCGATCGATTTCTCGGTGGCTGCCCACCCGGTGAGCTGTCGGTGGTTTTTCTGACCGATCCGGCCCTGGCAAAAATCCACGCCGACTTCATGGGCGATCCCACGGCGACGGATGTCATCACCTTCGCGGGCGATCCCACGGCCGGGTTGGCGGGTGAGATCTGCGTCTCGGTGGACACGGCGGCGCGGTATGTCGGATTGGTGAAGGGTCGGTCTCCTGACCGACCGCGGCCGGCCGGGAGGCCAGCCCTCCAGCAGCCGCGGCTCGCAGGGACGCGAGCCCTCCAGGAACAATTCTCCGCCGAGCTGATGCTTTACGTGGTGCACGGCTGGCTGCATCTCGCGGGGTACGACGACCTGAAGCCGGCCAAGAAGCGCCGGATGCGCGCCGCGGAAGCGCGGGCGATGAAATTACTGCAGGCCGCCCAGGCCCTGCCGGCGTTCCGCTTCAGCCTGTAGCGGCGGTCTGTGACCGCCGTCCGGCGCTCGTCGCGCGCCACTACCGTCTGAAAAAATCTGTGGCATCCGCGTCCATCTGTGGTTCACTGCCCTTTCCCATGGCCAACACCCGTCTCACCTCGCTGCGCAACGCCTTCCTCACCGGCTTGCTGCTGCTTGCCCCATTGGTCGTCACCGTCTGGGCCTTTTTCAAGATCATCGATATCGTCGGCGGCAGTTTCCGCCCTTTGTTCGATACCATGATTCCGAGCCGATTGCAGGATATCCCACTCGTGTGGGAAATAGCCGTCACCGTCGTGGTGTTCTTTCTGATCACATTCTTCGGATTCGTCTCCCATTATTTCTTCGGCAAATATCTGCTCGATCTGGGTGAGCGCGTGGTGCTCGCCATTCCCGGTCTCAACACGGTTTACAGTTCGGTCAAACAGGTTGTCGCCACCTTCGGCTCCCAGAACCGCAATGTCTTCAGCCGCGTCGTCCTTGTCCAGTACCCGCGGCCCGGCGTCTGGACCCTCGGCTTTATTACCGGCAAGACGCAGGCGGAGGCGCAAGCCCGCGCCGGACGGGAACTCTGGTCTGTCTTCGTCCCCACCTCGCCCAACCCGACCAGCGGTTTTATGCTGTTTTTCCCCCCGGAGGAGATCACCGAGCTCGAGATGTCCGTCGGCGACGGCATGAAGATGGTGATTTCCGGCGGTGCGGTGGTCCCACCGTGGATTTCTGGCGGAAAAAAGACCCGACCGCCCGGTGCGATCGGTTGACCACTGTCCTCCGTCTTCCGTCCTCCGTCCTCTGTGTCTCATGCCCGGCCAGCAGCTTCAGACTCAGGCCTTCGTTCTCGCCAAGCTGCCCTCAGGC
>JANMVS010000107.1:0-21941 GCA_031392885.1 Verrucomicrobiota bacterium | reverse complement strand
TGGAGCGCGTTGTCCCTAACGCGCTGTGGGACGGTCGTCGTCACGTCAGCGTCTTGGGGACAAGCCGCTCCACCTCAAGGCACTGCGGCTGAGTAACCCGCTTTTTGTCATAAACAATAAACTTATGTTGACAGACAATGGGCCGATTAACAGGGTCTCGCCGTTCGATGAATCCCAGCCTCGCCCTTATTGTGCTTATTACCGCTGTCCTGGCCATTTTGGTCTCGGACCCGAACACACATGGGCGGCTCGCTGAAGCCACTAGCTCCTAAGAGAAAAGATTCTCAAAATCAGGAAGCCGCCCACCGAAAAGGGGCGGTTTTTTTGCTTTTGACGATATGACGCAATCCCTCGTCCACGACTCCAACCAATCCTCGCCCCAAAGCGATATTTCCAGTACAACCTTCTGATCATTACCCTCATGGAATCCGGCAAACGCCACAGTCAAGTCGTCACCGATGGTCCCAGCCGCGCCCCCGCCCGGGCGATGATGAAAGCCGTCGGCTTCACCGACGAGGATCTGCAGAAACCGCTCATCGGCATCGCCAACACCTGGACCGAGATCGGGCCCTGCAATTTTCACCTCCGCGCTTTGGCGGAGCATGTCAAGGCGGGGGTTCGCGCGGCCGGCGGCACGCCGCTGGAGTTCAACACGGTTTCCATTTCCGACGGCATCACGATGGGCACCGAGGGCATGAAGACCTCTCTCATCAGCCGCGAACTCATCGCCGATTCCATCGAGCTCGTGGTTCGCGGCAACAGTCTCGACGGCCTGGTCTGCCTCTCGGCCTGCGACAAGACGAACCCCGGCGTCATGATGGCGCTGGCCCGCCTGGATATTCCCGGCCTGGCGCTTTACGGCGGTTCGATCAACCACGGCTACCACGATGGCAAGGCCCTCACCGTGCAGGATGTCTTCGAGGCGGTCGGGGCGTTCAACGCCGGCAAGATCGATGCGCAGGAGTTTCAGAGCATCGAGAACAAGGCTTGCCCGACGGCCGGCGCCTGTGGCGGACAGTTCACCGCCAACACCATGGCGACGATCATGGAGGCCATCGGCATCTCGCCGGCCGGGCTCAACGGCATTCCCGCGACCGACGCGGCCAAGAATCAGGCCGCCTTCCGCTGCGGCGAACTCGTCATGAATCTCGTCCGGCGTAATTTGACGCCGTCGCAGATCATGACGCGCCCGGCCTTCGAAAATGCCATCGTGTCCGTCGCCGCCTCGGGCGGTTCCACCAACGCCGTGCTGCATCTGCTGGCGCTGGCGCGCGAGGTGAACATTTCGCTCAAGATCGACGAATTTGACACCATCAGCGCGAAGACCCCGACCATAGCTACCCTCAAACCCGGCGGCCTCTACACGGCGGTCGAAATGCATCAGGCGGGGGGCATTTCGTTGCTCCTCCGCCGCCTGTTCGAGGGCGGCTTCATCCACGGCGAGTGCCTCACCGTCACCGGTCGCTCGCTCGGTGACGAAGTGCGTACCGCCCCGGAGACCGCCGGCCAGCAGGTCATCCGTCCAACCGGCAAACCTTTCAAACCCACCGGCGGGCTCGTCATTCTCCACGGCAATCTCGCCGAGGAGGGCGGGGTGCTCAAGGTCGCCGGCAGCGCCATCAAGCATTTCCGCGGCCCGGCGCGCGTGTTCAACAACGAGGAGGACGCCATGGCGGCCGTCAATGCGCAGAAAATCGGGGACGGCGATGTCGTCGTGATCCGCTACGAGGGGCCGAAGGGCGGTCCCGGCATGCGCGAAATGCTCGGGGTGACCGGGGCCCTCGCCGGCGCCGGCATGTCGGAGACGGTCGCGTTGCTCACGGACGGCCGTTTTTCGGGCGCGACCCGCGGGTTTTCCATCGGCCATGTGGCGCCGGAGGCGTTCGTCGGCGGGCTCATCGCGTTGGTGCACGAGGGCGACCCCATCGAGATCGATGTGGCGACCCGCCGCCTGCAGCTCGAGGTCCCGGCCGCCGAACTGGCGGCCCGCCGCGCGGGCTGGACGCCGCCCGCGCCGCGTTACCAGCGCGGGGTCATGGCCAAGTATGCCAACACGGTTTCTTCCGCCGCCGAGGGCGCGGTCACCACCTAACCGCATTTATATCCACGAACCATCAGGGTAATTTTATGAAACTCACCGGAGCAGAAATCATTTGGGAGTGTTTGCAGAAGGAAGGCGTCAACGTCGTGTTCGGTTACCCGGGCGGCGCGATTTTGCCGACCTACGACGCGATGACCAAATACCCGAAAATCCACCACGTGCTCGTGCGCCACGAGCAGGGCGCCACGCACATGGCGGACGGTTATGCCCGCGCGAGCGGCAAGGTCGGCGTCGCCATTGCGACCTCCGGTCCCGGGGCGACCAACATGGTCACGGGCATTGCCACCGCGATGATGGACTCCTCGCCCATCGTGTGCATCACCGGCCAGGTCGGCTCCCGCGCCATCGGCACGGATGCGTTCCAGGAGACCGACGTCACCGGCGTCACTTTACCGATCACCAAGCACAATTACCTCGTCACGAAGCCCGGCGACATCGCCCGCGCGATCCGTGAGGCGTTCTACATTGCGAGCAGCGGCCGGCCCGGTCCCGTGCTGATCGACATCACGAAGGACGCCCAGCAGCTCACCGCCGAATTCGACTGGGAGGCCGCCGCCCCGCGCCTGCCGGGCTACCGCCCGAGCTACCACGCCCCGGCGTCGGAGTTCGCGCGCGCGGCGGAGCTCATCAATTCCGCCAAGCGCCCGCTCATCCTGGCGGGGCAGGGCATCCTCAAGTCCGGCACGACCGCCGAGGTGCTCACGCTCGCCAAGACGACCGGTATCCCGATCACGACGACGCTGCTGGGCATCGGCGTGATTCCCGCCTCATCTGAGTTCAACCTGGGAATGATGGGCATGCACGGCGAAGCCTGGGTTAACGAGGCCATCCAGCAGGCTGACCTGCTCATTGCCCTCGGCATGCGCTTTGACGACCGCGTCACGGGCAACCTCAAGACCTACGCGCTTAACGCCAAGAAAATCCACGTTGATATCGACCCGACCGAGATCAACAAGAACGTCCCGGTGGACGTCGCCCTCATCGGCGATCTGCGCGAGGTGCTCTCCCTGATCCAGCCGCTGGTGAAGAAAGCCGAGCACACCGAGTGGTGGGCTGATATCAACGCCCGCCGGGGTGACGCCGCCGTGCGCGACATCCAGAGCCTGCCCGACAGCGGCCACCTCTACGCCGCGCACGTCATCAACGATCTCTGGCGCCTCACCCAGAAGCGCGACACCATCGTCGTCACCGACGTCGGCCAGCACCAGATGTGGGAGGCCCAGTATTACCGCCACGAGAAGCCCCGCTCCCTGATCACCTCGGGTGGTCTGGGCACCATGGGCTTCGCACTGCCCGCGGCCATCGGCGCCAAGTTCGCCTGTCCGGAGAAGGACGTCTGGGTGGTCGTCGGCGACGGCGGCTTTCAGATGACCTCCTGCGAACTGGCCACGGCCGAACAAGAGGGCATCAAGGTCAACGTCGCGATCATCAACAATTCCTTCCTCGGCATGGTGCGGCAATGGCAGGAGTTTTTCTACGACAAGCGCTACTCCGCCACGCCGATGACCGGTCCGGACTTCGTGAAGCTCGCCGAGGCCTATCGCCTCAAGGGCCTCCGTTGCAACCAGCGTGCCGACGTGAAAAAGACCGTCGAGCAGACCCTCGCCGCCAAGGGCACGGTCGTCGTCGATTTCGTCGTGGAGAAGGAGGACAGCGTCTTCCCGATGGTCCCCGCCGGGGCCGACCTCGACAAGATGATCCGCCGTCCGAAGCAGGACGTGATGCTCGAAGCCGGGTCCGACGAGGACTGGGAAATGCCCGCTGTTCCCGGGGCGTTGCGCAAAGCGAAAATCGCCCAGTCGGGCTCCGCGAAAATCATCAAACCCACGAAGCAACCGGCCCGCACCGTGACCCGCAAGTCCGCGAAAGCCGCCCGCCGCTAACCCACCACTCCCATGGCCAAACATACGCTCATCGCCTACGTGGAAGACGTGCCCGGCGTCCTCAATCGCATCGCGTCGCTCTTCCGCCGCCGCAACTTCAACATCGACTCCCTCACGGTCGGCCGCACCGAGCAAACGGGGGTGTCGCGCCTCACCGTCGTGGTCGAGGCCACCGATGCCGGCGCCCGCATTGTCGAGGCGAACCTCTACAAGCTCGTCAACGTCCTTCGCGTCGACGACCTCACCCACAAGCCTGCGCTGATGCGTGAACTCGGCCTGGTGAAGGTCAAGGTTACCGCGCAGACCCGCGCCGAGGTGCTGCAACTCACCGATGTGTTCCGCGCCCGCGTCGTCGATGTGGACGAGGCGACCCTCGTCATTGAGGTCACTGGGACGCCCGAGAAAATCGGCAAGTTCGAGCTCGTCCTCAAGCCCTACGGCATCGTCGAGATTGTCCGCACGGGTTCCGTCGCGATGGCGCGGGGTCACGAGTTGCTGTCCGCGGCCCCGCCGCTGGTCCGGACCGTCGCGGATGACCACCATCCCGATGCGGCCAGCCTTTCGATGTCGGTCTGATCTGTTGCTCAACTCTCCCCACTCAACTCCAACTAATTCATTACCATGGCTAAAATCTACTACGACAAGGACGCAAACCTCGCACTCATTCGCAGCAAAAAAGTCGCTATCATCGGCTACGGTTCGCAAGGCCACGCCCATGCCCTCAATCTGAAAGAGAGCGGCGTGCGCGTGCGCGTCGGTCTTTCCCCCCAGAGCAAGTCGGTCGCCAAGGCCAAGAAGGCCGGCCTGACCGTGGTAACCGTGGATGCGGCCTCCGCCTGGGCCGATGTCATTATGGTACTCGTGCCGGACCACGTCCAGGCCCGCCTCTACCGCGAGTCCATCGCGCCGCACCTCACGGCTGGCAAGATGCTGATGTTCGCGCACGGCTTTAACATCCGCTTTGGCGGGATCGTCCCGCCGAAGAACGTCGACGTCACCATGATCGCGCCGAAGTCCCCCGGCCACCGTGTCCGCGAAGTTTTCCAAGAGGGCGGCGGCGTCCCCGGTCTCATCGCCATCTACCAGAATGCCACCGGTCAGGCCAAGAAACTCGCGCTGTCCTATGGCCGCGGCATCGGCTGCACCCGCGCCGGCGTGCTCCAGACCACCTTTACCGAGGAAACCGAGACCGATTTGTTCGGCGAGCAGGCCGTGCTCTGCGGCGGCTGCGCCGAGCTGGTCAAGGCCGGCTTCAAGACCCTCGTTGATGCGGGCTACCAGCCCGAGATCGCCTACTTCGAGTGCATGCATGAGCTGAAGCTCATCGTGGACCTGATGTATCGCGGCGGCCTTAACTACATGCGTTATTCCGTCTCCGACACCGCGGAGTGGGGCGATTACGTCTCTGGCCCGCGCGTCGTCACGAAGCAGACGCAGCAGGAGATGAAGCGCATCCTGAAGGATATCCAGACCGGCAAGTTCGCCAAACGCTTCATCAACGAGAACAACAAATATGGCCGCAAGACCATGAACAAGTTCCGCAATCGGGAGCGCGGCCAGAAGATCGAGGTCGTCGGCGCCAAGCTGCGGGCGATGATGCCGTTCCTCAATCCCGTGGTCATCTCCAAATGACCACGGAGTGAATGTGAAAGTGAGAGTGAAAAAACCATGAACGCCCGCGCAAAGTTGTTGACCTTCGGCGCCTATGCCAAGGCGCTGGAATTCTTTGATTTGGTCGTCGCGGACATGGCGTTGCTTGCCCCACAACGCGCCTGCGAGCGGCTGGTCTCGCAGCAGCTTGCGAGCGCCGACTCGATCGCCTCGAACATTGAGGAAGGCTATGGCCGCGGATCAAAAAAGGAATACTGTCAGTTTCTGGTTATCTCCCGTGGCTCCGGCCAGGAAACCGCCGGACGTTATCATCGGCTGCGTCACTGGCTTCCGGTTGATACGGTCACTACGAGAATCGCACTGTGTGATGAGATCATCGGCATCCTCACTGCCAGCAGCAAAAGCCTCCGCTTGCAGTTGGCCACCACGAAGTAGTCCCGTTCACCTTCACTCTCACTTTCACCATGGCCTCTTCCACTTACGTCCGCATCTTCGACACCAGTCTCCGCGACGGCGAGCAAGCGCCCGGCGCGTCCATGACCTCGGCCGAAAAGCTCGAGGTGGCCCGGGCGCTGGCGCGGCTCGGGGTGGACGTGATCGAGGCGGGGTTTCCGGCGGCCTCGCCCGATGATCTCGCGGCGGTGCAGGCGATCGCGGCGGAAGTAGGGCAGGTGCCCGTCGCGGGCCGGCCGCAGGCGGAGCCGCCGATCATCTGCGGTCTCGCTCGCTGCACCCGGAGCGACATCGAGGCGGCGTGGAACGGCGTCAAGGGCGCCAAGCATCCGCGCATCCACGCTTTCCTCGCGACCAGCGATATTCACCTCCAGCACAAACTCCGCATGTCACGGGTGGAGATGACGGCGCGCGCCGTCGAGATGGTGGCATTTGCCAAGTCCCTCTGCCCGGATGTCGAGTTCTCCCCCGAGGATGCCGGCCGCAGCGATCCGGCGTTTCTTTACCTCGTGCTGGAAGCCGTCATCAAGGCCGGTGCCACCACGCTCAATATCCCGGATACCGTCGGCTACACGATGCCGGATGAGTTTGGGGCGCTGATCGCGGGCATCATCCAGCACACGCCGGGCGCGAAGGAGGTGATCATCTCCGTGCATTGCCACGACGACCTGGGCATGGCGGTGGCGAATTCACTCGCCGGCCTCCGCGCCGGCGCCCGCCAGGCGGAAGTCACCATCAACGGCATCGGCGAGCGCGCGGGGAACGCATCGCTCGAGGAAGTCGTGATGGCCATTCGGACCCGCGGCGAAAAAATCGGCCTGACCACGGGCGTTGATGCGACGCAACTCTGCCGCACCAGCAAGCTGGTCTCGCGCAGCACGAATTATCCAGTCCCGCCCAACAAGTCCATTGTCGGGGCCAATGCTTTTGCGCACGAATCCGGCATCCACCAGGACGGCATGATCAAGAATGCCCAGACCTACGAGATCATGCGCCCCGCGGATGTCGGGGCGACGCAAACGATGCTCGTGCTCGGCAAACATTCCGGCCGGGCGGCGTTTTCCAAACGCCTGAGCGAGCTCGGCTATCCGCTGGAGGGCGACGCGCTGCTCAAGGCGTTCAACGAATTCAAGAAACTCGCCGACCGCAAGAAAGCGGTCCATGACGCCGACCTCATCGCGCTGGCCTCGGACGAGCGCGCCATGGTGCCGGAGCTGTGGGCGCTGGAGACGCTCCAAGTGGTGTGCGGCACGACCAGCCTGCCGACGGCGACGGTCCGACTGCGTGATCCGCAGGGCAAAAGCCATAGTTTCGCCGCCATCGGCACCGGACCGGTGGATGCGGCCTACAAGGCCATCGACGCCATCGTCCAGGTGCCGGTCACCCTGCTCGAGTTTGGCATCAATGGCGTCACCGAGGGCATCGACGCCCTCGCGGAGGCGACCGTCCGCGTCCGGCATGAGGACCAGCGTTCGAGTCATGGTCACGGGGCCGACACCGACATTGTCGTCGCCAGCGCCAAGGCCTACATTGCCTCCCTCAACCACGTGTTGTCCCGCCAGGCCAGCGGCCGGGCGCAGCATCCGCAAAGGACCGGTACTCCCACCGCTATTTTCCCATGAGTTCGACACCCAAAACCCTCTTCCAGAAAATCTGGGATTCGCACATCGTGGCCGAGGAGCCTGGTGCGCCCACGGTGCTCTACATCGACCTGCATCTCGTGCACGAGGTTACCTCGCCGCAGGCCTTCGCTGTGCTCAAGGAGCGCGGCCTGAAGGTTCGCCGGCCCGGGCGCACCGTCGCCACGATGGACCATTCCATCCCGACCAAGGGCGGCTACGAGGCCGCCGACGAGTTGGGCCGGATCCAGCTGCGCCTGCTCGAGGCCAACGCCAATGCGAACGGCGTCCGCATCTACGGCCTCAACTCCGTCCAGCGCGGCATCGTGCACGTCATCGGGCCGGAGCAGGGTTTCACCCAGCCCGGCATGACCATCGTGTGCGGCGACAGCCACACCTCGACGCACGGCGCGTTCGGCTCGCTTGGCTTCGGCATCGGCACCAGCGAAGTCGGCCATGTGCTGGCCACGCAATGCCTGCTGCAGCGCAAGGCCCGCACTTGCGAGGTACGCGTGGACGGTCAGCTCCATCCCGGCGTGACGGCCAAGGACATCATTCTCGCCGTGCTCGCCCAGATCGGCGTCGGCGGCGGCACCGGCCACGTGTTTGAATACACCGGCGCGGCCATCCGCGCCCTCGGCATGGAAGGCCGCATGACCGTCTGCAACATGTCCATCGAGGGCGGTGCGCGCGCCGGCATGATCGCGCCCGACGACAAGACCTTCAATTTCGTCCATGGCCGCGAGTTTGCCCCCCAGGGCGCCGCGTGGGACAAGGCGGTCGCGCACTGGCGCACGCTGCCGACTGAGGCCGGGGCGACTTTCGACAAGACCGTCACCCTCGACGCCAACCGGCTCGAGCCGATGGTGACCTTCGGGACCAATCCCGGCCAGGGCGTCGCCATCACGCAGCCGTTGCCGCTGCCGTCGAGCCTCGCTGACGCCAACGAGCGCGCTGGCCTGGAAAAGTCACTCGCTTATATGAAATTCGAGGCCGGCAAGCCGATCCTCGGCCAGCCGGTGGATGTCGTCTTCCTCGGTTCCTGCACCAACTCGCGCATCGGTGATCTCCGCGCCGCCGCCGGTTTGTTGAAGGGCCGCAAGGTTGCCCCCAACGTCCGCATGATGGTCGTCCCCGGCTCGCAGTCGGTGAAACAGGCCGCCGAGGCCGAGGGTCTCGACAAGATTTTCAAGGAGGCGGGCGCCGACTGGCGCGAGGCCGGCTGCTCGATGTGCATCGCCATGAATGGCGACCAGCTCTCCCCCGGCCAGCTCGCCGTCTCCACTTCCAACCGCAACTTCGAGGGCCGGCAGGGCAAGGGCGGGCGCACCGTCCTGGCTTCGCCGCTCACCGCGGTGGCCTCGGCCGTCAGTGGCCGCATTGCCGACCCGCGGCCCCTGATGAACGGAGGCAACTCATGAGCGCACCGAAATTCACCACCCTGACCGCCCGCTGCGTCGTGCTGCCCATCCAGGACGTCGACACGGACCAGATCATCCCGGCCCGTTTCCTCAAGGTCACGGACAAGTTGGGCCTCGGTGAGAAACTGTTTTGTGACTGGCGTTACCTCGACGACGGTTCGCCCAACCCGAAGTTCATCCTCAACCAGCCTGAGGCGAAGGGGACGAAAATCCTCGTGGCCGGCCACAACTTCGGTTGCGGCTCCTCGCGCGAACACGCGCCGTGGGCGCTGGTCGGCTTCGGCTTCCAGGCGGTCATCTCCACCATGTTCGCCGACATCTTCAAGGGCAATTCGGTCAAGAACGGCCTCATCCCGGTCGTGATTGAGCCTGCGGCCCACGCCGCACTCGTCGCCGCCCGTGCGCAGGACCGGGAGTTGCCCGTCACGGTCGACCTGCAGGCGCAGACGGTCAGCTGGCCCGGCCAGACGCCGCTGTCGTTTCCGATCGACCCGTTTTCCCGCACCTGCCTGCTGGATGGCGTGGACGAGCTCGGTTACCTGCAGAAATTCCAAACCCAGGCCGAAGCCTACGAAGCCGCGCATGCCTGAGAAAGATTCACGCCCCGACATCGAGATCTTCGATACCACGTTGCGCGATGGTGCGCAGACGGAGGGCATTTCGTATTCGGTCGACGACAAGCTGCGCATCGCACGCAAGCTGGACGAACTCGGCGTGGCCTTCATCGAGGGCGGCTGGCCGGGCTCCAACCCGAAAGACGCGGTGTTTTTCGAGCGCGCGCGGGCCGAGACTTGGACGCACGCCAAAATTGTGGCGTTTGGCGCGACGCGCCGGGCGAGCCTGCAGCCGGCGGACGACCCCAGCGTGCGCGCGCTGGTCGAGGCCGGAACCGAAGTCTGCGCCATCTTCGGCAAGTCCTCGGTGTTGCAGGTGAAGGAAGTCCTGCGCACCAGCCTCGAGGAAAACCTGAAAATGATTGAGGACACCGTGGCTTACCTGAAGACGCAGGGGAAGCGGGTCATCTACGATGCCGAGCATTTCTTTGACGGCTACCGGCTGGATTCGGCCTATGCGTTGCAGACCCTGCAGGCGGCGGTGCGCGGCGGGGCGGAGACCATCGTGCTGTGCGACACCAACGGCGGCTCCCTGCCCTGGCAGGTGGAGTCGGCCGTGGCGGCCGTCAGGGCCAAGCTCGGCCCAGTGGCGGTGGGCATCCACGCGCACGACGATACCGGCTGTGGCGTGGCCAACAGCGTCGCCGCCGTGCGTGCCGGCGCCCGGCACGTGCAGGGCACGATCAACGGCTATGGCGAACGCTGCGGCAACGCCAACCTGTGCGTGGTCATCCCCAATCTTGAATTGAAGCTCAACCAACGGGCGCTGCCCGAGGGCGCCTTGGCGCGGTTGCACGAGGTCGCGCGTTTCGTGGCCGAGGTCGCCAATCTCGCGCCCAATGAACACATGGCCTACGTGGGCAACAGCGCCTTTGCGCACAAGGCGGGCGTGCACGTGTCCGCCATGCAGCGGCACCCGGATGCCTATCAGCACATCGATCCGGTCCTGGTGGGCAATGCGATGCGGGTGGTCGTCAGCGAACTTTCCGGCCGGGCCAATGTGGTTTCCAAGGCCAGTGAGCTTGGCTTGCCCAACCTCGATGCCGCCACCGGGGCGAAGATCGTCGAGCTGATCAAGGCCAAGGAACACCAGGGATTCTCGTTTGAGGCGGCGGAAGCGAGCGTGGCTCTGTTGGTGCGCCGTTTGTCGCCCGACTATCACGCGCCCTTTTCACTGCTCGATTACCGCGTGATGGTCAGCCGCCACGGCGAGCGCGGTCTGGCCGAGGCCACGATCAAACTGCAGGTGGAGGCGCAGGAGACCCACACGGCGGCGGAGGGGACCGGTCCGGTGCACGCTTTCGACCAGGCACTGCGCAAGGCGTTGCAGCCTCATTTTCCCCTGGTGAAGAACATCCAGCTGGCCGACTACAAGGTCCGTATTCTCAATTCCAACGACGGCACGGCGGCGGTCACCCGCGTGCTGATCGACTGGCACGACGGTGCGGCGCGCCGCTGGAGCACGGTGGGTGCCGGTCCCAATATTCTGGAGGCGACCTGGCTGGCGCTGGCCGACGGCTTTGAATACGCGGTTACCGGGCAAAATGTCCCGCCAGTGGAGACTATTTCATGAACGCAAAAATCGCACTCACGCCCGGTGACGGCATTGGCCCCGAAGTGGTCCAGGAAGCCCGGCTCGTGCTCGAGGCCGTGGCCCAGCGTCATGGCCATTCATTTAAATTCACCGAGCATCTGCTCGGGGGCTGCGCCATCGACGCCCGGGGCACGGCCATGCCCGACGGGACCCTCGCCGCCTGCCAGGCGGCCGATGCCGTGCTGCTGGGTGCGGTCGGCGGCCCGAAGTGGGACGATCCGCAGGCGACGGTGCGCCCGGAGCAGGGGCTGCTCGCCATCCGCAAGGCACTCGGCCTCTACGCCAACGTGCGCCCCGTGCGCCCGTATCCGTCACTGGCTTATCTTTCACCGCTCAAGCCCGAGCGCGTGGCGGGCGTTGATTTTGTGGTCATCCGGGAACTGACCGGCGGTCTCTATTTCGGTACGCCCAAGGGCCGCACGATGACGCCGGAGGGCGAACGCGCCGTGGATACCCTGATCTACACCGACGGGGAGATCCGGCGCATTGTGCTGCTCGCTTTTCAGCTGGCGCAGAAACGCCGCAAGCTCGTCACCTCGGTCGACAAGGCCAACGTGCTTGAGTCGTCGCGTCTCTGGCGCAAGGTGGCCATCGAGGTCGGCCGGGAATTTCCCGACGTGAAGCTCGAGCATCAGCTCGTCGATTCGTGCGCCATGCGGCTGATCACCCATGCGCCGCAGTTCGATGTCATTGTGACCGAGAATATGTTCGGCGACATCCTGACGGACGAGGCGGCGGTGCTGGCCGGTTCGCTCGGGGTCCTGCCCAGCGCCTCGCTGGGTGCCGGTCGCCTCGGCCTGTATGAGCCCATTCACGGCTCGGCGCCTGACATTGCGGGCAAAGGTATCGCGAATCCGGTTGGAACGATTCTGTCCGTTGCGATGCTGCTCCGGCATTCGCTCGGCCTGGAGCAAGAGGCCGGCGAGGTGGAAGCCGCCGTCAACCTGGCCCTGGAGGATGGCAAACATACGGCCGACCTCGGCGCCAAGCTGCCGCTGACCACCGCGCAGATGGGCGAAGCGATCCGCGAACGGCTGGGGGTCGGCGATTCCTCCGGCGTCCGGCACCGCCACCACGACTGATTTCAGCCCATGAGCCTTTCAGCCCAGCCCCCGCTCGATACCACGCGTTTCATTGCCCGGCACGTCGCGGGCCTGCGCCGCTCCGGCATTCGTGATTTTTTCGAACTGGTCGCCAAGACCGACGGCGTGATCTCTCTCGGCATCGGCGAGCCGGATTTCGATACGCCGCAACCGATCCGCGATGCGGTGACCGCGGCCATGAACACCGGCAAGACGCACTACACCTCCAACCTGGGCTTGCCGGCCTTACGGGCCGAAATCAGCCGCTACGCGGAGGGCCATTTCAAGGTCAGCTACCGGCCGGATGACGAGGTGCTGGTCACGGTGGGCGTATCCGAGGGATTGGACCTGACGCTGCGCTCCCTGCTCGATCCCGGCGACAAGGTGATGTATCATCAGCCCTGCTATGTCTCCTATGCCCCGTCGGTGGACCTGGTGCATGCGGTGGGGGTGCCGGTGGCCACCCATGCCGGCGACCTGTTCTCGCTCGATGCCCCGGCACTGGCGGCGGCCTGGCAACCGGGTTGCAAGCTGCTCCTGTTGAATCTGCCCTGCAACCCGACGGGCGGCGTATGCTCCCGCGAGCAACTGGAACGCATTGCCCAGTTCGCCATCGCGAAGGATCTGATTGTCGTCAGCGACGAGATTTACTCGGAATTGGTGTTTGAGGGCCCGCACACCAGCATCGCCAGCCTGCCCGGCATGCAGGAGCGGACGGTGTTGCTGCATGGATTCTCAAAGGCGTTTGCCATGACCGGATTCCGGCTCGGTTATGCCTGCGGCCCGGCGCCGCTGATCGAGGCAATGATGAAGGTGCACCAATACACCATGCTCTGCGCGCCCAGCATCAGCCAGGAGGGGGCCCTGGCCGCGCTCCGGTTGGGCGACGATGCGACCAAGTTCATGCGGGACCGCTACCGCGAGCGCCGCGACCTGTTCGTCCGCCGCATCAATGCCGCCGGCCTGACCTGCCATCTGCCCCGCGGATCCTTCTACGCTTTTCCCTCGGTCACGGCCACGGGGCTCGATGAGGGCGAGTTTGCCCGCCGGCTGCTCATCGAGCACAAGGTGGCGGTCGTGCCGGGCACGGCGTTTGGCGACGCCGGCAAGGGCCACGTGCGCGCCTGCTTCACGGCCAACGAGGAGAAGCTGACCGCGGCGTGCGACCGCATCGAACGCCTGCTGAACTCGCTCAAGCCGGCGCTGCCGGTCTGAAATGAGGTGAGGGCAAAGCGGTCCGCCTCACTTTGAATTATGAGGCCGAACCGGAAGGCGATGCTTGAAACTGGAAACGCCCGTCCCGAGAGGGAGCGGGCGTTGAGGAATCAGCGGATTTAGCGTCTAAGAAATTGACCGTTGCACGGGGGTAAACCAGAGGATGAGGTCACTTCAGAAGCTTAGGGTCGCATCGATTGCAAAGGTGATCATGCTCCTATTTTTAGAGTCATTGAAGGGACGCGTGCTGTTGAGCGAAGTATCCCAGCGCACCTCGGGTCGAAAAACCAGGCCAGCGAGGCCGGTCTTTACCGTCGCACCAACAGTGAGCGCGCCATAGGTCGTGGCCCCGCCGCCGACCGTCCGCGGATCAGGCGTGAAGGTGTCGCCGCGCAGAAACCCCATCACATCGGTGTTGTTGCCGAACTGCGCGGCGAAGAAACCGTTGTTGTCGCGCCAGACTTCACCGCGGAAATTGGCGGTGACCGAAGGGGAGAGCATGTAGGTGAAGTAATGGGCGACCCCATAACCCTTCGCCTTGGCAAAGTCGTCCTGGATGTAATTCAGATCCGTCGTCGAGGTGAGCTTGTCGTTCACCTTGCAGATCGCGACGATGTCGTTCAGCCAGCGATAATCTTTGTTGTTGTTCGGGGTCTCCGGGCCGAAATGCGTGCTCGTGAGGATCGTAAGTTTTCCGTCGGCCAGGTTGAGGAAGCTCAGACCACCGTGGAAGGCGGGCTTGTCGTTGTTGTCCTTTAAGCTAATGTTTACGCCCCGGGTGAGGCCAAATATCACATCGAGGTTTTTCGTGGCATGGAGGGTCGCGAGCACGCCGGAGTGATTGAAGGGAATGCCGAAGTTGAAGATGTAGGTGTGCGAATAGAAAATGTTGCCGGTGTTGTCGATGACTTCCGCGCCCTCAAGGGTCACGAACTTGCCCACTTTCACGTCGATGCCACCTGCGGTGCCGGTTATGGGGAAGTGGAGATTCACGAAGGCCTCGACGAGGTCGGGCTGCAGGAGATCTTTGCTGCTGCGATCCAGCAGGCCCAGCGAGTGAATGAAACGCGCGTCGCTGCCATACATGCCTTGCAGCTTGAAGCCCCAATCGAAGCCCGGGGCGGTGGCGTCGAGCGGCTGTTCAGCGGTGAGGACGAATTGGTTCAACAGCGGCTCGTTCGCGCGATCGTCGAACAGGCGGCCAAAATTCTGGTGATCGTCGGGTGAGGCGAAGTTGCCCGTAATTCCAACTTGAACATGGCCGGAAAATTTGATGCGGGAGGCGGCCGGCGTGGGTTCAGCGGCCGGGAGCCAAGCGCCCGCAATGAGCGCAGCGAGGATGAGGATAAGCTTCTTCATGATGTAATGTTTGGTGGTTGGTGCGGTTGCCGTCAGTCCCCGCGGGAGCAAGGAACTGCCGGCACCACGAGACGCATGAAAGCAAGCAGCGGGCCAACCGGGCGGTTTTTAAACGGTGGGCTCGTATATGACACAATGTCGACGAAGCCTGCGGCGGAGCCCAAAAAAAGCCCCGCGCCAGGCAGGCTGAGCGGGGCTCGAAATAATGCGGCGCAGGGCGCGTGAGGGTGGCGGGACGGGAGGCAGGTTAGCCCGGCTTGTGCCAAGCACGGGCCGCGGTCACCATCAGGTGCGGCAGAATAAAAAAGCCGCACCGGGAAGGGTGCGGCTGGGCGGGGGGAGACGCCGTTTACTTGGCGGGCGGCGACAGCGGCGGCGGCGGCGAGGCGGCGATCGAACTTTCATTCAGTTTCCGGGCCACGATGTCGATCATCCGCTGGATCTCGAGTTCGGCGTTCCGGCGGCTGATCTTGGTCAATTCAACGGCCTTGGCCAGATCCAGGGTTTCCCGGCCGAGCTTTTCCCGGTCATTGCGTCCTTGGGAAAGCTGGGTTTCCAACTCGGCGATCTGCTTGGTGAATTTGGCCGCTTGATCGGAGTAGTCCGCGGCTTCATCGCGCAGCTTTTTCATCGCTTCGTCATACTCGGCCTGTTTTTTATTCTGCTTTTCGTTGTCAGCGGCATCGCGCTCGTCCTGGCGCTTTTTAGCATCGGCGGTCGCCTTGGATTCCACCTCGGCCTTGTGCTTGTCCTCGACGGCCTTTTTGGCCGCGGCCTTGGCAATATTCGACGCTTCCTTGGCCCGCATGTCCTGGAGGGCGCCGTTGTAGGTGAACCCGAAGATGGCCAGGAGGACGAGGGGAACGATAAGATAGTACTTGTTCATGAGGGTCGGAAGTCGGTCAGTTTAGCTTTTCTTGGCGGCAGCCGCGGCGTCCTTGGCCGCTTGGATGCGATCGGCCTCCGCTTTGGTAATCTTGTCGAGCAAATCGTAGTAGTACTTCACGTTGGCCTCGGCCTGTTTCACATACGTCTTCAGGAAGGCCTCCTCGTCGGCGTGTTTTTTCTTTTCCTCCACGATCTTGACGGTGGCGGCTTTCAGCTCCTCGAGGTCCTTCTTCAGGCGGGAAACCTGCTCACGCAGGCGATTGCGGTCCTCAAAGGCGCGCTGGCGGCGATCATCGGCTTCCTGCCGGGCGGTCTTCTTCTGATCATCGAGCCGCTCTTTTTCGGCGCGTTCCAGGGCCCGCAGCTTGGAAGCCTCAATGGCGGCGGCGATGGCCTTTTCCCGATCCACGATCTGCTGCCGGGCTTTTTCCTTCTTCTCATTCTCGGCTTTGAGTTTGCCGGCGGCGACGTGGGCTTCGTAACCTTTGGAGAAGTTGACGTAAAAACCACCAAAGAAAAGGAGGCCGATCAGGGGGAAGATGAGATAAACTTTGTTCATGGTCGGGTGATGCTTGCGTTGAAAAATAGGGGGTGGATCACATCTTGCTCTTCTTTACCTCGCGATCCTTCATGATTTCCTCGACGGCTTTGATCATGTTCTGAGCGTCCTTTTTACCGTCGGGAAATTCCGCCGCTTTTTTGGCCGCCTCAAGGGCGATGTCGAATTTCTTCAGCTCATAGGCCACGTAGGCGAGGAACAAGTAAACCGAGTGGGGTTTGCTCAGGCCGCCCTTGGCCACGGCCGCCTGCAGGTGGGGCAGGGCGCCTTCTGGTTTGTCCAGGGCGTGATAGGCTTGGGCGACCATGAATTCAAGCTGGCCCGACTTGGGGAAGGCTTTCGTGGCGCTTTTCAGCGCTTCAATGGCCTGCAACGGGCGTTCCAGCTGATTATAGGCGAGGGCCAGCAATTCCCAATTTTTTGTCTCATTCTCCACGTCACCGTTGTGGAGCCCGGCTTCCAGCAACTCGGCCGCCTTGGCAAATTGGCCGATGTTGAAATAAATGCCGATCAGATTGAAATGGTCCTTGGGCGCGTGCATCAGCCCATTGGCCTGGGCGCGCTCAATGGAGAGAATGGCCCGCAAATCCTGCCCGGCCCCGAGGTAAAGCGCGGCGAGTTGCTGCCAGTAGTTGGCGGAATCGGGCTTTTGCTTGACCATGAGTTCGAGGAATTCGATGGCCTCGGCATTGCGGTCGAGTTGCTGCAGGCAGACCAGTTTAAGGAGATAGAAAATATCCTTGGGCCGGGTGGCGAGGCGCAGTCCGATCTCCACCTGTTCCAGGGCGCGCTTGATGATCGCCAGATCGGGGTGGTCGGGGTCTTGCAGGGCGCGGCCGTAGAGCAATTGCGAGTAAATCAGCTGGGCATCCGCGTTCGATTTGGGGTTCTGCTTGAGCCAGCGTCCCATGGTGTTGTCGGCCTTCTCATACAGGCTGGCGGTGGCGGCCTTGTTTTTCGACGTGGCGGCTTCCTGGAGGTAGAGTTGCGCCAGAAAAAAGAGAAATTCACGGGTGATGCGCTCGTCGTAATAGCTGGGAATCTTCGTTTCCGACAACGCGAGACCTTTCTCGAGCGGCTCGATCGCCTTGCTGAAATCACCCTTCTGCAGGAGGGTCTGCACCTTGATCTGGAAGAGCAGGGCCGCGTCAAAGCTGTCGCCCGGGACTTTCGCCTGCTGGGCCTCGAGGATGGCCAGGGCGGCCTCGTAATTCTTGGCTTCCACGGCCAACTTGTATTTCGGCAACACCTCGCTGGTGGCGTCGGTCAGGGAGTAATCACGCACCGGCGCCGTGGGCTGCTGGGCGTGGGCCGGGGCGCCCAGCAGGGTGACCCCGAGGAGGGCGAAGGCGAAGCGGAGGGGGAGGGGAAGGGTAGTCAACATGGCGGACCTGCGATGTTATTTGGAATCCTCGAGGTTGAACTCGATGAGCTGCGACACGCGGACTTTGACGGCTTTGCCGCCCTTGCGTCCGGCCTTGAATTTCCACTTTTGCACGGCCTGGATGGCGGGTACCTCGAATTCACGGTGCGAGGAGCGGACGACGCGGGTATCAATCACATCGCCATTCTCGTTGATGATGAACTCGATGACGACATCGCCATTGATGCCGGCGCGGCTCATCTCGTAGGGATAGGCGGGCTGCGGTTGAACGCGGGCCACCGGCCGCTGGTCAAGATTGTTGATATCAAACAGATTCGAGATGCCTTTACCGAAGTTTGCGCCGGGCTTCATGACCGGAATGGTGATTGCTCCGGTGGAGGCGGTCATGCCGGGAGGCGGGGGCGGGGTCAGGGGCTGGGTGAAGGCTTCAACGGGAACCACGGTGGGCAGATCCAAGAGGCTGGGCGGGGCCAGCTGGTTCTCCACCGGCTCATCATTGAGATCCTCGACCTTCTCGGGCTTATCTTCCTCGAGGGGAGGCATTTCAAACTGCACCACATCCTCCTTGGGCGGAGCGACTCTTTTGGGGGGCGGAGCCTTCTGGCCGAGGAACAGGACGCTGGAATGCAAAGCCGCCGAAACCACGATGCCTATGATCAGGTCTTTGTTCATGGGGGGTGACTTATTTGCCCGTCGGGCGCGTGCGGGTTTCGACCGAGAATTTCAAAATGCCGGCCTTACGGACTTCATCCAGCACGGAGATGGTCACGCCAAAACGGGCTTTTTCATCGCCGGCGATCAGGATGCGGGGATCGTCCGTCTGGCTCTTGTAGTAAGCGATGCGGGAAGGAACCTCGTTCATGTCGATGAGTTCCCGATTCCAGAATATAGCCCCGTCCCCGGAAACCTGGATGGTGACGCTTTCATCCTTGAGGGGTTTATCCTTGGGCGGGGCGGCCACGGGCAGATCAACGGGCACGGACTGAATCCGATTGAGGGAAAGCGTAAAGAGCACGAAGGTGGCGAGCAGGAAGAAAATAACGTCAATGAGCGGAATGATCTCAATGCGCGCCTTCTTGCGAACCGGGATTTTGACTTTGTAGCCTTCCATGATGTGACGGGTAACAGATGAGACGTGAGCGGCGGGGGGATATTAGAGCCCGGAGTGTCAGCCCGCATTTTTCACACTCGCCACAATGTTTTGGCGGTGCTCGACGACTCTCAGCCCGGATATCCCGAGCAACCGTGAATGAGGGAAAAGATTTGTCACCGGGTGTGGTTTTGGTTGCGAGGAGAGTGTGAAATATCCGGGCTAGCGGCTGCGCGTTTCAATAAACACCTTGAGGAAACCGGCCTTGCGGGCTTCGTCGAAGACGTAGACGGCCTGGGCGAAGAACGCCCGCTCGTCGCCGTTGATGAGAATGCGGCCATCGGGTTCCTGCAGGTGATATTGCTGCAGGCGGATCAAAAACTCGTCCAAGGTGACCAAATCCGTATTCCAGGCGAGTGTGCCTTCGTCGGTGATGCTGACGGTGACGGTGCCCGCGGGGTCACGCGGGATGGCGGTTTCCGAAACAGGCAGATGGACCTTGATGCCGTTCGACTTGTTGAGCGAGAGAGTAAACAAGACAAAGGTCGCGAGCAGGAAGAAGATGACGTCAATGAGAGGGATGATCTCAATGCGCGCTCTTTTTGCACCGCCGGGGCCTGTTCCGCCGCCACCATGCATATCGTTAGGGCTTGAGGGTTAAAGTCGGGAGAGAACCACCGCGCTCAGTGCGCGGAGGGCGTGCCGGACTTATTGATGATGATCTCGAGCGAATTCGAGGCGTCTTCAATCTCATGCCGCGCCTCATCCAGGCGGGAATTCAGAATATTGAAGGGCAGCAGGCCGGTGATGGCGATGGCGAGACCGCACATGGTGGCGATGAGCGCTTCGGCCACGCCGCCGGTGATGGCTCCGGTGGAGGCGCCAATGTCACCCGAACCGCTGTTCAAGGCGGCGAAGGTGCCCATCATGCCGGTGACGGTGCCGAGGAGTCCGAGCAACGGGGCGGCGGTGATGCAGGTGTCGAGCGTGGGGAGGCCCTGGCTGAAACGCTGCATTTCCTGGTTGGAGGCGCGGGAGAAAGAGTTGCCGAGCGAGTGCTCCTTGTGGCTGATGGCGTAGACCAAAATCCGGGCGACATAATCCTGGCTCTTCTTGCCCATTTCCAGCGCCCCATCGATGTCATTGGCCTCGACCTTCTCGAGCATTTTTTCCACGACCTCGGGCTGGCGGCGGCTGTTTTCCCGGAACATGAAGATCGCGCGCTCCATGGCCACCGTGATGACCAGGAAGGAGACGACGAGGATCGGCCACATGATGGGACCGCCGTGCTTGAACAACTCCATGGCCGTCATGGGACTGCCATCGGAGTTAGTGAGAAGAATCGCCAAGGGCATATGTGCAGTGATCATGATACGGATATGATGACTAAGTTAATCGGGGGATGGTAGGTTGCTTAAGAAAGGACAAGGCACCCCGTAGCAGGTCGTGCGCCACTCAGGGTGCGATTACGGGGAGAAACAGCGGATAGGGGAGCGGGATTCGGCGGAGGCAAAGTGACCGGGGAAGTTTAAAGAATGCCTATGTGCTGATATTCAGTTTGCGGTGTCAATGCGCTTTCTCATTTAGGACAAAAAGATTCACCGAAAAAATTGGCTGCCCGACTAGGAGTCGAACCTAGACAAAGCGAGTCAGAGTCGCTTGTGCTACCATTACACAATCGGGCAGTGGAAAATATTTTTTTGGCGGCACCGGGGCCCGGCGAAGATAATTCGGCGCGGGATTGACGGGAAATTGGAGCCGGCGATGGGATTCGAACCCGCAACCGCCTGTTTACAAAACAGGTGCTCTACCGTTGAGCTACGCCGGCCTGATGCGCGGTGCGCAAAAACAAAAAAGACTGGGAAAAAACGAAGTTTGGTGGCTCCCCCGGGACTCGAACCCGGAACCAATTGATTAAGAGTCAACTGCTCTACCATTGAGCTAGGAAGCCGTCAAAACAGGAGTGGCAAACGTTATTATCGGCGGGGGCTTGTCAACCCCATTCCCGAATTTTGCCGGCCCGCGTATTTTCTCTCTGACAAGCAGGTTGAAATTGAACCGGATTCAGGCGGCACCGCCCGTCCACCGCGGCACCGCCAGTTCAGGGAGCAGGCGGAACCCCGGGGGCGCGGCGAGCAGTCGCGGCACCACATTGATCAGCGACGCAATGGTGGCGTCGTCGCCGGCCACGCCGCCCGCCACCCGCACATTCAGGTTGGGCCGGCCGAACACGATGATCGTATCGTGCGGGTCGGGGGCCTGCAGATACATCTTGATATCGAGCACGATTTTCTCGGCTCCCCCCACTGTGCCGGTGGCTTGCTGGTGGATGCCGCAAACCCGGCCGGTCGCGACCTCGAAGAATTCTGTGCGGATCGGGGCGGCGGCCAGCACGGGCTCGCTGTGCGCCATGATCGCCTCCAACTTCCAGCCCATCACGTGGGCGACGAGCGCGACCGATTCACTCAGGCCCGCATGGCCGGCCAGCCCCGCCGCCAGCTTGGCCCGGAATTCCACGGGATCCTGCCCGCTGCCAATTTTTCGCTGCAACGGCTGCCGGCGGGTGGTGGCATCGACCACCCGTTCCACGCTGATCTTATCTACCGTGCGGCAAACGCCCGTCAGGCAGATCGGCAGGAGGTCCATCACGAACCCCGGATTCACGCCGGTGGCGACGAGTCGGGCCTTGGTATAAAGACAGAGGGTTTGCAGCTCCTGGGCCAGTGCCGGCGATTTCCAGGCCGGAAAGATCAATTCCTCGCACGTGGACGCCACCGCCAGGCCGAGTTCCAGGGCCGGACGGATCTGTTGCAACGTCGCGGCCGCACTGGATGAGGCGGTGTGCAGGATCACGTCAGGCTGCGCCTCCCGAAACAGTTCCTCCAGCGTGGGGCAGAGGCTCAGGCCGTCGAGCCGGGGGAGGCCGGTTAACTCGACGAGCGAGCGGCCGAATTTCTTGGGATCATTGTCCACGGCACCGACGATTTCGATCCAAGACTGCTCGGCGGCGAGTTTCAGCGATTCCAGTCCGATTGGCCCGAGCCCAAATTGCGCGACTTTGATTTTCT
>JANMVS010000045.1:0-2172 GCA_031392885.1 Verrucomicrobiota bacterium | reverse complement strand
TACCTGCAGCCGACGCCGCAGCACTGGAAGATCGACCGCTGGGTGCCGCCGGAGGAGTTCAGGCATTGGAAGGAATTCGCCCTCACGGCCGGACTCGGCACCGTGGAGAGCGGCCCATTGGTCCGCTCCAGTTACCACGCTGACGAGCAATCGCTGAAATATACCGGCGTCGAGCACCTGAACAACACGAACACGCTGGCGGGGGTTTGAGAGCGGGCGCCGCGTCCCGTGGAGCCACGGCGACCTCGCCGTGGGTCGCGCGCAAGACCTGGACTCAATGGGTAGGGCGAGTCGTCCCCGACGAGCCGATCGGCCGAGCGGCTCATCCGGAGGGTTAGCCCTACCCGTTTCGCCGATCGGCCGAAGGACCAATCAGAGAAGAGACCAATCAGAGGGCCTTGGAGTTTGGGGTCCAGCCCGAGCCAACTCCATCACGCCTGCCTCCGGCCTGAGCCGACCAGCGCGTTTTATTCGCAACGGATGCCCGCCAACGCGCTGGGGTCAGCGCGCTCCACCTGTTTTCACCCCATTTGCGGCTTTGCGTTCGCCTCACGGAATGTTTTTCTGCCCGTATGAAGTCGTTTCCCCGTTCCGTGCTCTGTGCTCTGTTTTCTGTCATCTGTCTTCTGTCCTCCGCCCGCGCCGGTACGCTGGTCTCGGGTCCCATGCTCGGCTACCAGGCCCACCGCGAAGCCTTCCTCTGGGTCGAGACAAGGGACGCCAAGCAGGTCACGCTCGCCTATTGGTTGACGGGCAAACCCGAGACGAAGCAGACGATCACCAAGACCGCCTGGCGCACGACTCCCGTCGGCGGGCAGATCTCGCATTTCCGACCCGGTCTGCTGGAGGTCGGCGCCAAATACGACTATGCGCTCAGCATCGACGGCGTGGCGCAGACCTTCCCGTTCCCCACCACCTTCAAGACGAGCCCGCTCTGGGAGTGGCGGACGCCCCCGCCGGACTTCAAGTTTATCTTCGGCACCTGCGCCTACTTCAACGAGCCCGCCGTCGACCGGCCCGGCCCGGGTTATGGGAAGACGATGGAAACCTTCCGGCTGATAGCCGATAGCGGCGCGGACTTCATGGTGTGGGGCGGCGACAATTGGTATTACCGTGAGGTGGACTTCGATTCGATCAGCGGCCTGTGGTATCGCGCCCAGCTCACCCGGGCCTTGCCGGAACTGCGGAAACTTTTTGCCGTCATGCCGCACTACGCCACCTGGGACGACCACGACTACGGTTCGAACGACTCGAACAAGAGCTTTGAGTTCAAGGACAAGACGCTGCGCATCTTCAAGGCCTACTGGGGCAATCCCGGCTACGGCGAGAAGGACAATCAGGGCGTCTACCACAAGTTCTTCTGGGGTGATGCCGCCATCTTCGTGATGGACGACCGCTGGTATCGGGACGACGACCACCTGGATGCCGCCCAAAATCCCCACAAGACCCAGTACGGCGCCCGCCAGCTCGACTGGCTCAAGCAGTCGCTGCTGCACGCGCAGACCCTCGAGCACTTCACCTTCAAGTTCATCGTCACCGGCGGGCAAGTCGTCACCGACTTTGGCGGTGCGAGCGAGACCTTCGCCTATTATCAACGCGAGCGGGAGGATCTGCTCAAATTCATCAAGGACCAAGGCATCACCGGGGTCGTTTTCCTGACGGGTGACGTGCACTTCACCGAGCTCGCCAGGAAAAATATCGGCGGCACCCGCTGGGTTTATGAACTGACCTCGTCGCCGCTGAGCAGCGGCGTCTCCCCGCTCGGCCAGACCGAGCGCGCGAACGACCCGCACCGCGTGGAAGGCACGTTGGTGAGCGACCAGAATTTCTGCACGCTCTCGCTGCATGGGCCGAAGGACGCCCGCGTCCTCACCATCGCCTGCATTGACAAGCAGGGGGTCACCCGCTGGACGCACGACATCAAGGCGAGCGAGCTGCGATAAAAGCCGGCGAAAATTTTAATGTTTTCTCCGTGAAGAATATCGCGGACAGTTGGCAAACATGTCCCAATCCAAGTCCCTCGCCGCCGCGCTACGCCGTATCCATGCAGTTGCCCGCGAAAAACGCGAAAGGACGCGAATGAAAGACCATGTAATACCAATTACGCTACAGTTTGGGACTGCAGGGCCGGCGCTCGTCGCCGGGCCGAGGCCTGCCGACCAGCGGCAGCCC
>JANMVS010000010.1:0-2271 GCA_031392885.1 Verrucomicrobiota bacterium | reverse complement strand
CTCAACCCCAAGACGGTGAATCCAAAGACGGGCATCGGCACCGTCCGCTATCCGCGCCTCGAACCGCGCGACGCCGAGTGCGCCGCCAAACTCAAAAAACGCACCCTCACCAATCTCTACAACGAGCGCCCCGCGTGGCTCGACCTCGCGCACAAGAAGCTCGATGCCGCCGTGGCCGCGGCCTATGGCTGGCCTGCCGACCTGACCGACGAGCAGATCCTCGAAAAACTCCTCGCCCTGAATCTCGAACGCGCCGCCGCCGAAGCCCAGGCCGCCACCGCGCCGAAAAAGCCCAAGCCCCAGCGCGAAAAACACACCGACGAATTGATTTAGCCCGTTGCAGGTGCATACCAGCGCCAGCCGGATCTGTTTCAGCCATGAGTTTACAGTTGCTCCAGCAAAAGCTCCCGGAGGTGAGGACGTGGATCGACCGCACCCTTGCGGCCCACGCCACCCTGGCTCGGCCCGTCGCCTCACTCGGCTTCCCACGGCTTGGCTCCCACTATTCCGCTGACCTGCTGGCCTCGGCCCTGGTCATCCCTGTCGCCAAGGTGCCCATCCCTCCTTTGGCCAGCATGGGGCTGACCGGCTTCGATGAATTTGAGAATCTCGATGCCGCCGGCATCACCTATTTGAATTCCTTCTTCGTGCGTCACGGCTACGAGCGCGACGAGTCGCTGCACTTCCACGAGCTCGTGCACGTGGTGCAGTGGCAGCACCTCGGCCCCGAGCGTTTCATCATGGCCTACGCCCTCGGCCACCTCCTGAGCGGCGGCTACCGGACCAATCCCCTCGAAGTCATGGCCTACGATCTGCAAGCCCGCTTCGACGCGAACACCCCGGCTTTCGACGTGGCCTCCATCGTCCGCCCAGAACTTGATCGCGTCGTCCCCGTCCTCCTCAGCCGCGTCGCAACTGGAGGTTTGTAAAAAGCGATCTGAAGCGGCCGGTTTGACATGTGGTGTAAACTGCACCACAGACATCCTCTCCCATGAACTTCGGCGCATTACTCAAAGACATCCGCATCGCGAAGGGCCTGACCCTCCGCCAGTGCTGCGAACTCCTCGGCGTTGATCCCAGCAACTGGAGCAAGCTGGAACGTGGCATCACGCCGGCGCCAAAAGATCCTGCCATACTGGAAACCTGGGCTGACTCCCTAGAGCTGACCGGCGAAGCCCGGCAGCGGTTTCTCGACACGGCCGCTCTGTCCCGCCGCGAACTGCCGGCCGATATCGCCTCCGATGAAAAGGTGATGGCCGCCCTGCCCGCCTTCTTCCGCGCCGCCCGCGGCTCCGAACTGGATGACGCCGCGCTCAAGCAGTTCGTCGAGGACGTGCGGGCGTTGCACAGCGCCAAGCCCAAGCCGGGAAAATGAACGGCTCGGGCAAGGTGTGGGAGGCCGTCGAGGCGTTTCGCCGGCAATATCTGGCGCGGGCCGGCGGCGTGTTGCCGGTGGATGTCTTCTCACTGGTGGAGCTGCAACTGCGGCTGGACGTGATCCCCTTCGACGACTTGCAGGCCAAATACCGCATCGACGCGGCGCTCACCCAGGACTTCACGGGCATGTATGTGGATGCCGAAAGCTATGTCTTCTGGGAGCGTGGCCCGGTCTGGAAGCAGAACCGGCTGCGTTTCACCGTGGCGCACGAGATCGGCCACTGGGTGCTGCACCGCGACTACGCGGCGAAGATAAAGTTTGGTTCGTTCGACCACTTTGCCCGGCACTTCAAGGGCGACGACCCGGCCCGCTACTGGCTGGAGCAGGAGGCCAACGAGTTTGCCGGCCGGCTGCTGGTGCCCGTCGAGCGCCTGCGCGAGCAGTTCGACCAGTTCGCCCGGCAGATCGCTGTCATCATGCCCGGCTGGCTCCAGTCGGAGGATCTCCGGACCAAGTTTGCCGAGCAAGTAGCACCGCGATTCGGCGTGCATACCCAATCCATTCTCACCCGATTAGATCGGGAGGGATTGTGGCCTGCGCCTTGAGGCATTCCGCCCGTCTCCTGTCCTCCGCTATCTGTCCTCCGGACCGTCGGCCATCGCCCGCCCCGCCAGCCAGCCGCCGGTCCAGGCCGCCTGGAAGTTGAAGCCGCCGGTGATCCCGTCGATGTCGAGCACTTCGCCGGCAAAATAGAGCCCGGGCACCAGACGGCTGGCCATTGTCTGGAAGTCCACCTCGCTCAACCGCACCCCGCCGCAGGTGACAAACTCCTCCTTGAACATGCTCTTGCCGGTGACGGCGAACTCGCCCCCGCAAATCTGCCCCGCCAGCGT